>CAXUBD010000026.1:12012-13770 GCA_964249225.1 uncultured Verrucomicrobiota bacterium
ACCTTCAACGGCTTTTGCAGCGGATGGCGTGATTGGCGCGGGCGCGGCGTGAAAAGTTTTTACGATGCGCTTCGGCGGCGGAATGATTGTTTTCGGAACGCGAGGAACTGCCGTGCCGGCAGCCGGCGTTACGAAGGTGCGTGGTGGCGGACGTTGCTCGCGCGTGTCGCGGTAAGGCGCGCGTTCGCGGCGGTCGTCATCGCGAAAATGAGCGTTGCGCGGCGGGCGATCTTCAAAACGGCCGCCGCGATTGTCACGACCTTCATTTCGGTCGCGGAAGCTTGGACGTTCGGGGCGCTCAAAAGAAATTTCTTCGGGCGGCGCGGGTTTCGCGGGCGTGGCGTCGCCGCCTTGCAAATGATGAATCAGCGCGGACGCGATGTCGGTGGAATTAAAACCTTCTTCCAGCAGCCGCTCGATGAGGTGATCCTGTTTTTTGTATTCGCCGCTGGTGAGAGTGGCGCGCAGTTTGTCGAGGAACAGGCTCGCGCGGACTTCGTGAACTTCGTCCACGGTCGGAATTTTCGCGCGCTGAATGCGCATGTTTGTGTAGCGCTCGATGTTTCGGATTTGAAACAATTCACGACCGGAGGCGAATGAAATTGCGCGTCCTGTTCGGCCCGCGCGTCCGGTTCGGCCAATGCGATGGACGTAATCTTCGCCGTCGTAGGGCAAATCGTAATTGAACACGACCTGGATGTCGTCCACGTCAATGCCGCGCGCGGCGATGTCCGTCGCGACGAGAAATTCAAGGCCGGATTTGCGGAACTTGCCCATCACGCGATCGCGCTGGGCCTGGGTCATGTCGCCGTGCAGGCGGTCGGCCATGTAACCTTGCGCTTCGAGATGATCCACGAGGTCGTCCACCATGCGCTTGGTGTTGCAAAAAATAATTCCGAGCTTGAGATCGTAAATGTCAATGAGCCGCGTGAGCAAATCCACTTTGTAGCGGCGGTCCACTTCGTAATAAACCTGCTCGACGGTCGGAACGGTCATCGCCTTCTGCTCGATTTTGACGGTCGCCGGTTCGCGGGAAAATTTTTCAATCAGGTCGCGGATGGGGCGCGGCATCGTGGCGGAAAAGAAAACCGTCTGTCGTTCCTTCGGCGCGTCTTTCAAAATGGTTTCGATGTCCTCGCGGAAACCCATGTTGAGCATCACGTCGGCTTCGTCGAGGATGACCATCTTGATTTTTTCAAGACGGATCGTGCCGCGCCGCATGTGATCCATCACGCGGCCCGGCGTGCCGATGACGATCTGTGCGCCTTGCTTGAGTCCCCAAAACTGGCGCTCGTAAGATTGGCCGCCGTAAATCGGCAGCGACGTGATGCCGCGTTTGAAAAGCGTGAGCTTGTGAAATTCCTCGGCGACCTGCACGGCGAGCTCGCGCGTCGGGCAAAGGATTAGAACTTGAACCGCTTTCAAGTTCGCGTCGGTTTTTTCAATCGCCGGAATCGCGAACGCCGCCGTTTTGCCCGAACCCGTCTGCGACTGGCCGACGACATCGCGTCCGCTCATGAGCACGGGAATCGCCTCGGCCTGAATCGGCGCGGCTTTTTCAAAGCCGAGTTTGTCAATGGCCTTCAGGATTTCCGGCGAGAGGCCGAGTTCGGAAAATAATTTTGGTGTCATGCAATGTCTTTCGACCGACGCAACATAGCCGAGTTTGCTGCGAAACGAGAGTTAATTCTGGGCGGTTAGTGGCAGGTGATAAGCTCAATTCAAAAACTGGTGGGGGGGGCGGGAAACCGAAGCGCC
>CAXUBD010000026.1:13780-18009 GCA_964249225.1 uncultured Verrucomicrobiota bacterium
AACGGGGGGGGCGCCGCGCCCCGGGGCCCGGCTATACGGGTTTGGTTACCTGCGGCGCGGGGGCCCGCTCGCCCCACCAAAATGAGCCAACTCCGCGCGGCAAAGAAAGTTGCCCGCCGCGTTTTCCTGCGGCAAGTTGGTGGGAATGGCCAGTGCCGGAACAAAATTTGATTCGCTGCGATTGAGACGTTCGGAAATCGAACGGCTGGTTTTCGTCTTGCTGCTGTCGCTCGCGTTGCATTTGCTGTCGTGGGGCGGTTACGAACTTGGGAAAAAATTTGGCTGGTGGCAGGAATTGCACTGGCCGGCGTGGTTGCATCACGCGAAAAAAATTGAACCGGTCGCGCAGGCGCAATTGCAAAATCAGGAACCGCCGCTGGAATTTGTGACGGTTGACCAGCCGTCCACCGAAGCGCCGAAGAATGCAAAATATTATTCCAGCCAGAATTCCCGCGCGGCGAACCCGGACACGGACCGCGACACCGACGCGCCGAAATTAAACGGACGACAGACCGACGCGCCCAAAACGCAGGACGCGCCGCGCCAGCACATTTCAAAATCGCCGCCGTCGCCCGCGCATGAAGCAAGCAAGCCGCAGGAACAAAAGCTTGAGCAATTGGCGATGAACAACGGCAACACGGAATTGCAAAAGCCCGACGAAGCGCCGCAGCAAAAACCAGAGCCATTGCGTCCGCGCACGCTTAACGAGGCGCGCGCGCTCCAACCCAATCAATTGCAAGGCGTGAAAATGCGGCAGGACGGCGGCGCGCATCGCATCGCGCCGGCGGCGTTCGACGCGATCGGCACGCAATTTGGCGCCTACGACGCGGCCATCATCGAAGCCATCCAGCAATACTGGGACAATGAACTAGACAGCCAGAAATTCGCGCAGGATCGCACCGGCAAGGTGACATTGCAGTTCCATTTGAATTACGATGGCACCGTGACGGACATGAAAGTTTTGGAGAACAACGTCGGCGAACTGCTTTGTTATGTTTGCCAGGAGGCGATTTCCGGCTCTGCGCCGTTCGCCAAATGGCCGTCCGACATGCGACGGATGGTCGGTGCGAATTATCGGGAAATTACGTTCACATTTTATTATTATTGAATTGTTGTCGGCGTTGGAAATTTTTTTATGGAAATACTTATTTATTTTCTGCTCGGACTGACCTCGGTCGTCGGGCTGATGTTCATCGTGGAACGCACATGGATGTTGCGCTGGAAAAATGTCGTGCCGCCGGAAATCGTCCTCGCGCTCGCCGGCTGCAAATCGCGCGCCGATGTGAAAGCGCTCTGCCGCGTGTGCGAACAAAAACCGTCGCCGCTCGGCCGCCTGCTGCTGCTCGCCGCCGACCATCTCGATTGGCCGAAAACCGAAAACGTGGACACGTTGCAAACCGCCGCGCGCCACGAAATCGTCCGGCTCGAACGCGGCCTCGTCGTTTTGGAAATCATCGTCGGCATCGCGCCACTGCTCGGCCTCGTCGGCACCATCGTGGGCATGATGACGTTGTTCGACAACATCGGCGTCGCGGGCTTGAACGACGCCGCGCGGCTGGCCGCGGGCATCGGTTTGATTTTGAAAACGACGCTGATCGGATTGCTCATCGCGATTCCGGCGCTGGTGGCGTGGAATTATTTCACGAAAAAAGTCGAGGTGCTCGCCATCGAGATGGAAGCGCTGTGCGATGATTTCATCCGGCGGCAATACACGGACAGGAAATGAAAAAACAATTTCAAAAGTCGAGAGTCGAAAGCCGAGAGTCGAGCGCCAGCAGCCCTCGACTATCGTCCCTCGATCATCGTCCCATTTAAAATGCATTTCCGCGTCCGCAAACACCGCACCACGCCCGGCGTCATCATCGTCGCGCTGGTGGACGTGCTGATCGTGCTGCTGATTTTTCTGATGGTGACGACGACGTTCAAGCAGCAGGCGACGCTGAAAGTCTCGCTGCCGGAATCCGGGCAGGCCCAAAAATCCGGCGCGAGCGACAACCCGCCGTTCGTCGTGACCATCAAGGCGGACGACGATAAAATCTATTACCTGAATAAACTTCCAGTGACGTTTGATCAAATGCGCAGCGAATTGCAGGCGCAAGCCGCGAAAAATCCGCAATTGATCCTCGCCATCAACGCCGACGAAAAAGCGCCGTGGGGAAAAGTCGTGAAAGTGCGCGACGCCGCCGTGGAGGCGAAGATCAAAACCTTCGTCGCCTTCACGAAGGACTCAGCGAAACCCTGATTGTCTTTAACCGCTCGATCAGTGGCGTTGATATTTTGCGGTTCGGCCCGGCATTTTTTTGAAACTGGCGTTTTTCCGCGCGGTGGTTTATAGGTTTTGAAACCATGAAAAATTTGATTCCAACCTTTTTGCTTATGACAACTGTTCTGACCTCGCGCGCGGCCATCCACACCGAAACCGTCGAATACAAACAGGGCGACACCACGCTCGAAGGTTTTCTCGCCTATGACGATTCCATTTCCGGCAAGCGTCCCGGCATCCTCGTCGTGCATCAATGGCTTGGCCTGACCGATTACGAAAAGCATCGCGCCACGATGCTCGCGCAACTCGGCTACGTCGCTTTCTGCGCCGACATTTATGGCAAAGATTCGCGGCCAAAAAATGTTCAGGAAGCCGGCGCGACCGCTGGAAAATATAAAAACGACCGCCAGCTTTTACGCGCGCGCGTCAACGCCGCTCTTGATGAATTGAAAAAAAATAATTTGGTGGACGCAAAAAAGATTGCCGCCATCGGCTATTGTTTCGGCGGCACAACGGCGATTGAACTCGCGCGCAGCGGCGCGGATTTGAATGGCGTCGTCAGTTTCCACGGCGGACTGGATTCACCGACTCCGTCCGATGGGAAAAATATCAAATGCAAAGTTCTCGCCTTGGCTGGCGCGGACGATCCGTTCCAAAAGCCCGAAGATTTGACCGCGTTTGAAAGCGAGATGCGCGACAACAAAGTGGACTGGCAGATTGTTTTCTACGGCGGCGCGGTTCACGCGTTCACACAACCCGATCCCGGTTTCGTCAATGCCGGCGCAAAATACAACGAGAAGGCCGACAAGCGTTCATGGGAAGCTATGAAGAATTTCTTCGCGGAAATTTTTCAATAAATCGTAGCGGCGCGTCGGCAGACCGCCGCTGATTTTTTAAGATGGCGGCGCTCTGCCGAGTCGCCGCTACAAAAAATTCATGCGCATCACCGGCGGCAACGCGGCTCGGCGGATTTTGAAAGTTCCCAAAGGACTCGACGTTCGCCCGACGCCGGATTTGGTCAAGCAGGCGATTTTTAATTCGCTCGGCGCGCGCGTCGTGGGCGCGAAGGTTTTGGAATTGTTCGCGGGCAGCGGTGCGTTGAGTTTGGAATGTTTGAGTCGCGGCGCGGCTTCGGTGATGTGCGTCGAGAAATCGCATCGGCACGC
Source organism: uncultured Verrucomicrobiota bacterium (assembly GCA_964249225.1). Lineage (GTDB taxonomy): Bacteria > Verrucomicrobiota > Verrucomicrobiia > Limisphaerales > UBA11358 > UBA11358. Next base: position 17,210 of record CAXUBD010000026.1, read on the forward strand.
GGAATTTATCCGCAGCAACGCGGCGGCAGCGGGCTACGGCGAAATTCTGGAAGTGCGCACGCAGGATGTTTTTCCGGTGATGAATCAACTCGCGGAAAGCGGGCGGCAATTCGATTTGATTCTCGCCGATCCGCCTTACGGCGAGAAAAATGTGAATCGCCGCTCGACTTCATTCGCGCAGCAATTGCTCGACGATAAAAATCTGCCGAAGCTGCTCGCGTCCGGCGGAAGATTTGTTCTCGGCCACACGAAACGCGACACGCTGGAAATCGTCGAGTCGTGGACGGAAGTGAAAATGCTCAAGCACGGCGACACCGTGATGCGGTTTTTGGAAATTGGCTAGAGCATCGTCTTCAAAATCCATTTCAAGCTGCGGCGCAGCGACCGATAGTAGCCCACGGTGCAACCGTGGGGTTCTGGCAATAAATCGGCAAAGCCCCGGCAGGGGCGAAAGAGAATTTCTACAACTAATTTTCTGTCGCCCCTGCCGGGGCTTGAAATTTCTGGCGACTAAACCCACGGTTTCACCGTGGGCTACTTTCTTGCGCGCCTCCGGCGCTGGCTGTTATTATTTGCTCTTCGGAGGACGCTCTCTCACCATTATCACGCCCAATATAATTAAAGACACAGTAATGAATACTAACGACCATCCTTCGGACACGGACATTTCAGTAGCTAGTCCCAATATTGCCGAAAAAGCATAGATAGTCATAAAGACACCCACAAAAATAGAGCCAAATCCGAAAATGCGACGCGCCCAATAAAAAGTTTTCGAGTGTAGAGATTTCATATGCTTTAGC
>CAXUBD010000027.1:0-1728 GCA_964249225.1 uncultured Verrucomicrobiota bacterium
CTATTTATTTTTTTGTTTAGAACTAAAATGCACTTTTGTGAAATCGCGGGCGCACGTCAAGTTTTTATTTCACCAAAATTCGGCGGCAGGCTGACTAAATGAAAAACATTTTCTTTGCCGGTTTTTCAGGCAAAAATTGCAAATGAGATTACAAAATGGAAATGGCGAGCGAGTTAAATTATTTTGCGGGACACGGCGGAAGGATTCCTTGTTCCGTGAGTTTCGCGTGGACACGATCCAAAATCATTTTTCTTTCAGGATTGCGGCAGACGCGTTCAATTCTCTCGTTGAGCCGCGCAACGAATTCAGTTCCCATTGATTCGCCGAATTCATGGCGAAGGCACATGATGACTTCAGATTTTTCATCGAATGGAAGTTCGCAAAAATGTTGGACAATTTCATCTTTACTCATGGCGTTAATTTACTCCGACAGTTGCCGAGCGCAATTTGAATTTTTCCCATGATTCCCCGCGAGATTCTCAAAAAAATCCGGCAGATCGAGCTGCGCACCAACCGCATCGTGACCGAAACGCTCGCGGGCCAATACCATTCCGTCTTCAAGGGCCAGGGCATGAACTTCGACGAGGTGCGCGAATACCAGCCCGGCGACGACGTGCGCGCGATTGACTGGAACGTCACCGCGCGGATGAATCATCCGTTCATCAAGAAGTTCGTCGAGGAACGCGAACTCACGCTCATGCTCGTCGTGGACGTGAGCGGCTCCGGCCTGTTCGGCTCGCGCGACCAATCGAAACGCGAACTCGCGGCGGAAATCGCCTCGGTGCTCGCGTTCTCGGCGATTCGCAACAATGACAAAGTCGGCCTGATTCTTTTTTCCGACGAAGTTGAAAAATTTATTCCGCCGCGCAAAGGCCGCAGCCACGTCCTGCGCGTCATTCGCGAAGTTTTATTTTTTGAACCGAAACGGCGCGGGACGGATTTGAACGAGGCGCTGGAATTTTTGATGCGCGTGCAGTCGCACAAGGCCATCGTCACGGTGATCTCGGATTTTCTCACGCCGGCGGACGGCGGCAAATTATCGCGCGCGCTGCAAACCTCGCTGCGCATGGCGAATCGCAAGCACGATGTCGTGGCCGTGCAAATCACGGACAAGCACGAACTGGAATTGCCTGCGCTCGGCCGGCTGATTTTGGAAGACGCGGAGACGGGTGAAATTTTGGAAGTGAACACCGGCAGCGCGAGCAGCCGCGATGCGTTTGCGTTGCGCCAGCAAAAGCAGATCGGCGAACTGGCGAAACAATTTCGTTCGTCGGGCATTGATTCGATTCAACTCCGCACGAACGACGCTTACGGCGCGACGCTGGGGAAATTTTTTGAGACGCGGGAAAAACGGAGATTAAGAGGATGACAAACGCCGCAGCACAAATAAACGACATCCGCGACATCAAGCCGCCGATTGAGATTCACAGCGGCTGGGAATGGCTGTGGTGGACGCTCGGCGCGCTGGCGTTGTTTGCGATCGCTTCGCTCATTTGGCGGCACATCCATAAGCGGATGACGCGCATTTCCATCGCGCCGCCGATTCCGGCGCACGTTCGCGCGAAATTAAAATTGGATGAGGCGCTCGCGTTAATTTCTCAGCCGAAAGAATTTTGCGTTTTGGTTTCCGACACAATCCGATTTTATCTCGAAGAACGGTTTCAATTTCGCGCGCCGGAACGCACGACGGAAGAATTTCTGCGCGAACTCGGCGGAACGGATTTGCTC
>CAXUBD010000027.1:1738-9834 GCA_964249225.1 uncultured Verrucomicrobiota bacterium
CAAAAGGAATCGCTCGGAAAATTTCTGGAGAGCTGCGACCTCGTGAAATTTGCGAAATACGAGCCGCGCGAAAACGAATTGCGCGAGCTCCACGGCTCGGCGGTGAAATTGGTTGAAGAAACCGAGCCAAAAGAAGTCCAAAGTCCAGAGTCCAAAGTCCAAAGCCAGATTTCAGCATGACGTTCGCCCAACCATATTTGCTTTTGCTGCTGCTGTTATTGCCATTGCTCGCGTGGCTGAAAGGCAAGCGCGGTTCGCCGCCGGCATTTTTATATTCGTCGGTGAAATTGGTGGAAGGCTTGACGCGCGCGCGGCGTTCGCGCGCGGGAAATTTTCTCGCGGCGTTGCGCTGGCTCACGCTCGCCATTTTTATTGTCGCGCTCGCGCAGCCGCGTTTGTCCAAAAGCACGACGGAGGTGAAGGCCAGCGGCATTGACATCGTGTGCGCGCTGGATTTGTCCGGCAGCATGATCTCGGAAGATTTCGTCGTCAACGGCGAGCGCGTCAACCGCGTCAACATGGCGAAATCCGTCTTGAAAGATTTCATTGATAAACGCCCGAACGACCGCATCGGCCTCGTCGTGTTCGCGGCGCAGGCGTTCATCGCCACGCCGCTGACGCTCGACCACGATTACTTGCAGGAAAATCTCGCGCGCCTCGAAATCGGCACGATCAATCAAGATGCGACGGCCATCGGCGACGCGTTGACAACGGCGGTCAACCGGTTGCGCGATTTAAAATCGAAAAGCAAAATAATTATTCTGGCGACGGACGGACAAAATAATTCCGGCAAGATCGAGCCGTTGCTCGCGGCGGACGCGGCGGCGGCGCTGGGCGTGAAAATTTACACCGTCGGCATCGGCGAACAAGGCAGCGCGCCAATGCCGGTTTTCATGGGCGGCCAAAAAGTCGGCTATCAAAACGTGCCGGTGGATGTGGACGAAGACACGCTGCAAAAAATCGCGGACAAAACCGGCGGACGCTATTATCGCGCCGACAATGCGGACAAGTTCCAGCAGATTTACGCGGAGATTGACAAGCTGGAAAAAACCGAGGCGACGATCAGCAAATACACGGAATACAAGGAATTATTTCCGTGGTTTGTGGCGGCTGGTTTTTTACTTTTGTTAATTGAAATCACACTTGGACAAACTGTTTTGCGGAGGTTGCCATGAAAAAATTGCCGATTGCCTTCCGAAATTTAAACAGAAGAAAACAAAGAAAACGAAGGATTTTAAGCTTTGTTTCCTTTGTTCGCTTCTGTTCAAAAGGACTTTCACATGAGATTTGAACATCCAAATTTATTTTGGCTGCTGCTAATTCTGCCGGCTATGATTTTGCTTTTTTGGTGGAGCGCACGCGCCAAACAAAAACTGCTCGCGCAATTCATCTCGGCGCGTTTGCTGCCGGTATTGACCACGGGCATTTCTTCGGCGCGACAAAATTTGCGTTTTGTATTTTTGATTTTGGCCGCCGTATTTTTAGTAATCACGCTCGCGCGTCCGCAACATGGATTTGATTTGGAAGAAGTTTCGCAAAATGGCTTGGATATTGTTGTCGCGGTGGACACTTCCAAATCCATGCTCACAACGGACATTGCGCCGAATCGTTTGGAGCGCGCCAAACTCGCCGCGCTGGAATTGATGCAGACCGCCAAGGCCGACCGGCTCGGCCTCGTCGCGTTCGCGGGCGACGCGTTTTTGGAATGTCCGCTAACGATTGACAACACAGCGTTCCAGCAAAGCGTGCAGGCGCTGAACGTGAATTCCATTCCGCAAGGCGGCACGGCCATCGCCGAGGCCATCAACACCGCGCTGACGGCGTTCAAGGAAAAAGGCCATCACAAGGCGCTCGTGCTGCTGACCGACGGCGAGGACAACGACAGCGAAACCGGCGCGCTCGAAGCGGCGCAGAACGCGGCGAAGGACGGATTGAAAATTTTCACGATTGGAATCGGAACTGCCGCCGGCGACTTGATTCGCGTGACGGACGCGAATGGAAATTCGGATTACGTCCGCGACGAGCAAGGCAACGTTGTGAAATCGCACTTGAATGAAAATTTACTGCAACAAATCGCGGGCGCGACGGGCGGATTTTATCTGCCGTTGCGCGGCGCGGACACGATGGACACGCTTTACGAACGCGGGCTGGAGCCGTTGCCGAAATCGGAGAGCAGCGAAAAACTCATCCGGCGTTATCACGAGCAATTTCAATGGCCGCTGGCGATTGCGATTTTATTTTTGCTGGCAGAAATGTTTTTGCCGGAGAGGTCTTCGCAAACGGCCAACAAGTCCAAAGTCCAAAGTCCAAAGTCCAAAGTTGAAGCGGCGGCGGTTGCAATTTTAATTGCGTTTTTATTTTTACCGGTTGCTGCACAGGCTTCGCCGTCGAGCGCGATGAGCGATTATAATTCTGGAAATTACACGAACGCGCAGACGGAATTTTCGCGGCTGGCGGAAATTCAAACGAATGATTTGCGTCTCGCTTTCAACGCGGGCGCGGCGGCGTATCGCGCGACGAATTATGACGCGGCGTTGCAGAATTTTCAACTCGTGACTTTGTCACCCGATTTGAAATTGCAGCAGCAGGCTTATTACAATCTGGGCAACACGTTTTACCGGATGGGCGAATTGAAATTTACGCCAGATACCGACGGCCTGAACGCGCTGACGGAAACATGGACGAACGCCCTGCAAAGTTATGCGCACGCCGGGCAATTAAACACGAACGACGTGGACGCTGCTTACAATCTGTCGTTCGTCAAAAACCAGATTGAGATGATCGCGCAACTCCGCCAAGCGATGCAGCGCACAAAAATGGAGGCGGACGACGCGGTCCGGCGCGCGCAATTTCATCGCGCGCTGGAAATCATGGAGCAGTTGACGCAAAACAAGATTGCAGCGAAACAATTTCAGGATTACACAAAAAAATTGAAGGACATCGATGCGATTGCCACGCGAAATCAAAAATAGTTTGTTGCCGTTGCTGCTGGTTTTTGCCGCGCAAAAAGTCTGCGCGCAGCTCGCGCCCGCCGATGATTTTTTCAACGGCGGCGCGCAAGCTTACATTTCCAACAACATTCCGGCGGCGAAACAGCAAGTCGAAACGGGGTTGAAATTTTATCCCGGCGATGAAAAGCTGAAAAAGCTGGAGGAGTTGCTGAAGCAGCAGCAGCAATCGCAACAAAATCAGCAGAGTCAATCGCAACAGCAGAAAAAAGATCAACAGTCGCAGCAACAAAAGTCTGACGACCAAAAAAAATCACAAGACCAGCAGAAGCCGGATACTCAAGACCAAGCCGTCCAGAAAAAGGACGAACAGCAAAAGCAGCCGCAAAAAAAGGACGGCGACAAGCCGGACAAACAGGATGCTGAAGGCCAGCCGGTCAAACCGGGACAGATGACGCCGGCGGAGGCGAAGCGCTTGCTGGACTCGCAAAAGGGCAACGAGCAGTTGCTGACGCTCCAGCCGCCGCGAAAACCGGCGAATCACAACCGGCCCGTCAACGACTGGTAGCGGGAATCCTCAATGATGGCCGTGCGGGACGCCGCAAGCATGCTGCCAGACGTGCAGCATCTGTTCAATAATCTCATCCACGCCAACGCCGTTCTTTACCTGCGCGAAAACAAATGGGCCGTCGCCGCGCATTTTTTTGGTGTCGCGTTCCATCACTTTCAAATCCGCGCCGACCGCGGTTGCTAGGTCGGTTTTGTTGATGACGAGCAGATCGGACTGCGTGATGCCCGGTCCGCCTTTGCGCGGAATTTTATCGCCGCCGGCCACGTCAATGACCTGGATCGTGTAGTCGGCGAGTTCACGGCTGAAGCACGCGGCCAGGTTGTCGCCGCCGGACTCGATCAGCAGAATCTGCGGCTGAAATTTCCGGTGCAGTTCTTCGAGCGCGAGCAGATTGGAGGAAATATCTTCGCGGATCGCGGTGTGCGGACAGCCGCCGGTCTCCACGGCGCGGATGCGTTCGGCGGGCAGCGCGTGGTGCTTCGTCAAAAATTCGCCGTCTTCTTTTGTGAAAATGTCGTTGGTGACGGCGGCGATGTTCATCTTGTCGCGCAGCTTCAAACAGAGTTGCAACATCAACGCAGTTTTGCCGCTGCCAACGGGGCCGCCGACGCCGACGGTGAACGCACGCTGTTTGAAATCGCGGTCGAGCGGCAATTCGCGGTCATGGAAATGACCGCGCGTATCAGCATGGCCGTTGCCGCCAGGCGAGTGGAAATGAAGAAGTATGTTTGATTTCATAAATTTTCAACTTTGAAACAGTCGCGAATAAAGCCGGTCTTGCGCGCCCTGCCATAAATCCAGCAGTGGCGAAGTTTGCGCGAGATCGTCGAGCGTGAGCGATTCACAACGCGCGAGAATTTCCTCCGCCGTCACCGCCGCGCGTTGTTGTAAAATTTGCGCCTCCATTGGACCGATGATGTTCAGCCGCACCGCCGCCGCGAACACGCCGCGGAGTTGGCTGAAGAAAAAAAGCCGTTGCGCGGTCTGCCTCGGAAGCATCAGTTCGCACATAAGCGCGCCAAAAATGGGGGCAAAATGCAAAAGGGCTTCGGCTTTCATTTCGGCTGATTGGGAAATTTTATTCTCCCGCTGCGGAAAAATTCTTTCCACCGCCGAGAGCATCGCCCGGCCTTGCGCGCGGCTCGCGCGATTCGCCACATGGTTTGTCGTGAACGCGTCGCAAAGCTGGTCGAACTCCCCAATTTTTTCCGGCGCGTCAAACGCCGCCGTCACGAACGGCAGCGCAGCGTGACCGAGTTGTTGCAAGCCCGCTTCGATGAAAGAAACCAGTTCCGTGCGATTGCGCACTTCGCCGTGCTGCCACGCGGCTTCGAGTCCGAGTGAGTGAGCGAAACCGCCGGTGGGAAACGCGGAATCGCAAAGTTGCCAGAGCAGCCAGTCATTTTCGCCGGGGGAATTGAAGACAGGATTAACAGAATTTACAGGATGATGGACAACGCGTTTGATTTTTTTCAATCCTGTGAATCTTGTTAATCCTGTCCTCATTCTCTTTTCAAAACAGATTATATCGCTGCGCTAACGGGAGAACTTTCGCCGGCTCGCAGGTCAACAGTTCGCCGTTGGCGCGGACTTCGTAAGTTTCCGGATCAACCGTGATCTTCGGCATCGCGTTGTTCCATTTCAAATCTTTTTTTCCGACGGTGCGGCAGCCGCGCACGGCTTCGATGCGTTTGGTCAGGCCGTAACTTTTGCCAACGCCTTTTTGTTTCGCAAGCTGGCTGACAAATGCAATTGAAGTCATCCCCGTCGCGCGGCCAAACGCGCCGAACATCGGGCGCATGAACACTGGTTGCGGCGTGGGAATGCTCGCGTTCGGATCGCCCATCTGCGCCCACGCGATGATGCCGCCTTTGACTACCATTTCCGGTTTCGCGCCAAACATCGCCGGCTTCCACAAAACCAAATCGGCGAGTTTGCCGACTTCTATGGAACCGATGATGTGCGCCATGCCATGCGCGAGCGCGGGATTGATCGTGTATTTTGAAATGTAACGCTTGATGCGCAGATTATCATTGTCGCCTTTTTCTTCCGCGAGACGTCCGCGCTGCTGTTTCATTTTGTCCGCCGTCTGCCAACTGCGCGTGATGACTTCGCCGATGCGGCCCATCGCCTGCGAATCGGAACTCATCATGCTGATCGCGCCAAGGTCATGCAAAATATCTTCCGCCGCGATGGTCTCGCCGCGGATACGGCTTTCGGCGAACGCCACGTCCTCCGGCAGATTCGGATCGAGATGATGACAGACCATCAGCATGTCGAGATGCTCGTCAATCGTGTTGACCGTGTAAGGCTTCGTCGGGTTCGTGGAACTCGGCAGCACGTTCGGCTCGCCGCAAATGCGGATGATGTCCGGCGCGTGACCGCCGCCCGCGCCTTCGCTGTGATACGTATGAATCGTCCGGCCCTTGAACGCGGCGATGGTGCCTTCGACAAATGTGGATTCGTTCAACGTGTCGGTGTGAATCGTCACTTGGATGTCGTGCTGGTCCGCGACGCTCAAACAGCAATCAATCGCGGCAGGCGTCGTGCCCCAGTCTTCGTGCAGCTTCAGGCCAATCGCGCCGGCGGCAATTTGATCGCGCAAACCTTCCGGCAGCGCGGTGTTGCCTTTGCCGGTGAAACCAAAATTCAGCGGCAGCGAATCCACGGCTTGCAACATCGCCTGAAAATAAAACGGTGACGGCGTGCAGGTCGTCGCGCACGTGCCAACGGCCGGGCCGGTGCCGCCGCCGACCATCGTTGTGAGTCCGGCGGCGATGGCTTCGTGCGCCTGCTGCGGACAAATGAAATGAATGTGCGTATCGAGCCCGCCCGCCGTGACAATCAAGCCTTCGCCCGCGATGACTTCGGTCGTGACGCCGACGATCATTTTCTTGGTCACGCCCGCCATGACGTCGGGATTGCCCGCTTTGCCGATGGCGGAGATGAAACCGTTTTTGATGCCGATGTCAGCTTTGTAAATTCCCGTGTAGTCAACAATGAGCGCGTTGGTGATGACGCAGTCGAGCGCATCCTTCGCGCCGACGCCAGCCGCCTGCCCCATGCCATCGCGAATGACTTTGCCGCCGCCGAATTTGCATTCGTCGCCGTAAACCGTGAAATCTTTTTCGACTTCCGCAATCAGCGACGTGTCGCCTAGCCGGACTTTGTCGCCCGTCGTCGGGCCGAACATATCGGCGTAATGCGCGCGTTTCATTTTATGCGACATGGGAAAATCCTTTCGCTTTGACCTTCTTCAGCGCGGCTTTTTTTCCAGCGGCGGAAACTTTTCCGCTCGCCAGATTATTTCCGCCGCGAATGACTTTCTTGCCCGCGATCTCGACGAGCTTCACGGTTTTGGTTTCGCCGGGTTCAAAGCGCACGGCGGTGCCGGCGGGAATATCGAGCCTCATGCCATACGCCGCGCCGCGATCAAATTTCAAAGACGCGTTCGTCTCGATGAAATGATAATGGCTGCCGACTTGGATCGGGCGGTCGCCGAGATTCGTGACCGGAATTTCAATTGTCGCGCGCCCGACATTGAGTTCAATTTCGCCGTCGAGAATATCGTTTGATCCGGGAATAGTTTAGTCGGCAATCGGTTTGAAAATGGATAATTTCGGCACCGGCAGAAAACTTCCGTGCAGCGCGAGCGCGAGATTTCCATTTTCGCTGGCGATAGGATGATGCACCGTCACGAGCTTCGAGCCGTCGGGAAAAGTGCCTTCGACCTGCACGTCATAAATCATTTCCGGCACGCCGGACATGACTTGATTGCGGCCGAGCAATTGCCGTCCGAGATTCATCAGTTCGGCGACACGTTTGCCATCGCGGATGAATTCCAGAATAACCGCGGCGATCAACGCGACGGCTTCGGGATGATTCAAGCGCAGACCGCGCGCGAGGCGTTTCTGCGCGAGAAAACCCGCCTGATGCAGCGTCAGCTTGTCGAGTTCGCGCGGAGATAAGTGCATGACATTTACGATTTACAATTGCCGATTTACGATTTCAAATTGCGTTGCCCACGCCCCGGTGTTGGGGAGCAAATCGTCAATCGAAAATCGCAAATCATAAATTCGATCACCATTTACGCGCCCACGGGTCGTCACCGAGCAGCACGGACGCAAACTTGAGTTGATGATGCAGTTCGTGGCCAACTTGTTCAACACTTTCGCCCGCGACGCGAAGCACCGCGCCGTTGCGAACCGGACTCGCGCTGCAAATCAAGTTCGCGCCGCGCTCGACGGGACGAGTTGAAATTTCGGCCAGTAAATTCGCAGCGGCATTTTGCAGCGGTTCGCCGACGAGCAGCAGCATCGCGAAACAATTGAAGCGTCCGACCACGTGCGGCGAAGCGAGCAAGCCATCCGCTGAATCCAGCGAAATGGAATCCAGAAAAATCCGTTCGCCGGAAATGAAAACATCGTTGCGGCTTTGAAAATGATTGAACGCCCAGCGTTCGCCGCGCGCGGCGCGACCGGAGCTGAACCAGTCCACGAGCACCAAACCCGCGCCGGCAGCAAGTTGAAATTCCTGCCGCTGCGAATACGCGGAATCGGCAAACGCCTGAACCGGGT
>CAXUBD010000027.1:9844-10557 GCA_964249225.1 uncultured Verrucomicrobiota bacterium
AAAGTTTTGTGCGAACAAGGCAGGCGCGACGGTTTGCGATAAATCTTCGTGGACGCCTGCGTGCCAAGAAAACAGCGCGACTCGGAGCCGATAGTCAAATCAATCCGCGTCTGGTCGCCGGCCACCAGTCCGCCGCCGAAACTGCTCGCGCAGGCCCACACGCTCGCGCCGCGCGATTTGGGAATCAGAATTTTTATCGGGCTGGCCGATTCAGTGGACGTGACGCTGCTTTGGCCGGAAACGGTTTGAACCGTCAAATGCGCGTGGCCGCGCGGTTTTGGCGATTTCTCCAAGTTGGTTGCGGACATCGTCGCCATAAATTTTTTTGCAATTACGCAAAACAAAGATAGACGCCGCAGCCGGCGATGGCACCGCCGGCAAAACGGATTAATTTCGCGGAGGCAAATCGTTGCGCGCTCAAACCGAGGCTGATGCCGCAAAGATGCAGGCTCGCGGTCGCGACGACAAAACCAATTCCGTAAGCGAGGCCGGAAGCGGTGTCTGGCATTTCCGCGCCGTGCGCGTAGCCATGAAACAGCGCGAACAATCCAACGATGGCCATGCTTGCCGCCAGCGGCAAACGCACGGCGGCGGCGATGAAAATTCCCAACACCAAAACCGACGCGGCGAGGCCTTGTTCAACGTAGGGAATTCCGACGCCGCCCATTCCGAGAATTCCGCACCACTGCCGGCCCAACGCGACACCACATAAC
>CAXUBD010000027.1:10567-17550 GCA_964249225.1 uncultured Verrucomicrobiota bacterium
AGCCACAGTGCGCGTCCGCCGCGTTGCGCCGCCCAAAGTCCGACGGCGACCATCGCGCAGATGTGATCCAGTCCGGTGAGCGGGTGAAATAGTCCGTTGTCGAAACCGTGCGTGTGTCCGGGCGTGCCGGGATGCGCCTGCGCAAGCGATGGCACCAGAAAAATTAACAGCAACGGCAGCGCGCGTCGAAAAGTTGAAGCGAATCGGATTGAATTTTTCATTTTTTAACCAATTGATTTTGGAAAATTATTTTCGCTCGTGGCGAAATTTCTTTCGCAGACTAGACCGTCAAATGTTTTTTGACAATGTCGTCGTTCAAATGCGCAATTGGTCCTTCGGCCACGACCGCGCCGCGGTCCATGATGTAAAAGCTATCGCCGACGGCCAGACAGAAATCGAGATATTGTTCGACGAGCAGGATGCTGATCTTGCCTTCTTTTTTTATTTTCACGAGCGTGTCGCCGATCAGGTCAATGATGTTCGGCTGGATGCCTTCGGTCGGTTCGTCGAGGATGATCAGTTTCGGATCGGTCAGCTACGCGCGGGCGATGGCGCGCTGCTGCTGCTGGCCGCCGCTCAACACGCCGCCTTTGCGCGGGAGAAATTCTTTCAAGATCGGAAACAATTCCAAAACGCGATCCACTTGGCCGTTCGCTTTCGTGCCGTGAACGACGAGGCTGATTTTCAAATTTTCCCAAACCGTCAGGTGCGGAAAAATGTCGCGGCCCTGCGGCACGTAACCGATGCCAAGCCGCGCACGCTGGTCAGGCGGCAGGCCGGCGAGTTCGGTTCCGGCGAGATTGACGGAGCCGCCATCGGGTTTCACGAGACCGACGATGGTTTTGAGCGTGGTGGTTTTGCCGACGCCGTTGCGACCCATGAGGCAGACCAAGCTACGCTCGGGGATGGTCAGATTCACGCCGCGCAAAATCCGCGAGCCGTCGTAACTCACATTGATGTTGGAAAGTGAAAGCATGGCGGCTTAATTTTTCTTTTTCCGTCCGAGATAAACTTCTTTCACGCGCTCGTCGTTTTGAACCTCGTCCACGGTGCCCTCACACAAAACGTGGCCTTGATGCAGCACGGTGACTTTGCGCGCGATCTGGCGGACGAAGGTCATGTCGTGTTCGATGACGATGATGCTGTGCTTGCCTTCGAGGCTCAACAGCAACTCACCGGTCTTGTGCGTTTCCTCGTCGGTCATGCCGGCGGCAGGCTCATCCACGAGCAACAACTTCGGGTCTTGCGCGAGAAGCATTCCGATTTCCAGCCATTGTTTTTGGCCGTGGCTCAACAAACCGGCTTTTGACTCGGCTTTGTTTTCGAGGCCGATGATTTTGAGAATTTCGTAAATGCGCTCGCGGCGTTGCGGCGTGACGCGGGAAAACAAAGTCACCCACACGCTGCGGCTGCCGTGGAGCGAGAGCCAGATATTTTCAAAAACGGTGTGATCAATATAAACCGACGGCGTCTGGAATTTTCGCCCGATGCCAAGCTGGTTGATCTGCGCCTCGTTCAAGCGCGTGAGATCGGTGTCTTTGTCGAACTCGATTTTCCCGCTGTCCGGCTTCGTGCGGCCGGTGATGAGATCGAGCATGGAACTTTTGCCCGCGCCGTTCGGACCAATGATCACGCGCAGTTCGCCCACGTCCATATACAAAGTGAGGTCCGAAATGGCCTTGAAACCCTCAAAGGATTTGTTGACCTCTTCGAGCATCAAAATAAATTTTTGCGGTTCGGCCATCGTCGGCTGGGTTCAGATTTTTTCGAGCGGCTCGGTTTTCGCCGCCGGGTCCGGGACGATTTCGTCCATTTTTTCCGCTTCGGTTTGCGTCGGTAGAAATTTCTTTTTCAGCAAATGAAATTGCGCGGGCAAACCGACGATGCCTTTGGGCATGAACAACGTGACCAGGATAAACATCGCACCTAAAAACAGCAGCCAGAGATCGGGATAGGCGCGCGTCGCCCAGCTTTTCATCGCGTTGACGGCGAACGCGCCGATGACCGGGCCGATAAGCGTGCCGCGTCCGCCGACCGAACACCAGACGACGGCTTCGAGCGATTTGTCCGGCGTCATCTCGCTTGGATTGATGATGCCGACTTGCGGAACGTAAAGTGCGCCGGCCAATCCTGCGATGATGGCGGCGAGGACGAAGACAAATAATTTAAAATTCGCCGTCGCGTAGCCGGAAAACAGCACGCGGTTTTCGCTGTCGCGGATGGCGCGCTGCACCTTACCAAATTTTGTCGCCGTGAGCCATTTGCAAAGCGCGTAAGTCGCGAGCAGCAAAAGCACGGTGCAGATGTATAATTCGCGTTGCGTGGCGGGCGTGCGCAGATCGTGGCCGGCCAGAAATTTGAAATCGGTGAAGCCGTTGTTGCCGCCCATGAGCAGGTCGTTGCGGAAAAATAACAGACAGCCGGCGTAAGTCAGCGCCTGTGTCAAAATGGAAAAATAAACGCCGCGAATGCGCGAGCGGAACGCCAGAAAACCAAACACGAGCGACACGAGCGCCGGCAGAAAAACCACCATGAAAATTGAAAACGCGAAACTGGAAAATGGTTTCCAAAACGTCGGCAGCTTGCTCCAGCCGAGAAAGACGAGAAAGTCAGGGATGGGCTGATGATATTGGCCGAGGTCACCAATCATGCGCATCAGGTGCATGCCCATCATGTAACCGCCGAGCGCAAAAAAAAGACACTGGCCGAGGCTCAACAAGCCGGTGTAGCCCCACAACAAATCCACGCTGATGGCCACGATGCCGTAGCACAGATATTTGCCGTAAACATTGATGGTGAAATTGCTGACATGCAGCCAGCTTTCTGGCGCGGTGAAGGCGTTCAGCCCCGGCAAAACGATCAGCAGAAAAAAAGTGGCCACCGCCACGATCCACAGTTCCCATTTTATTTTTTTGCCTTGCATGATTTCAATCCAAGCTGCGGCTGCGGATGGAGAAAAGTCCGCCGGGTTTCCATTGCAGGAAAAGAATGATGGCCGTGAGCACGATGATTTTGCCCATGACGGGCGAGCCGAGGAGTTGTTGCAAAACTTGATCGGCGGTGCCGATGCCAATCGCGGAATAGACAGTGCCGATGATGCTGCCGACGAATACACACAAGAAGATCAAGAAACTATCCAAAAAATAAAACAAACCGAGACTCGGCCCGACATTGCCGATTTGCGAAAGAAACGCGCCCGCCAAACCTGCGAGACCAGAGCCGAAAGCGAATGTCATCATATTGACGCGCGTGGTGCGCACGCCCATGCACGAAGCCATCGCGCGGTTTTGCATCACGGCGCGGATGAGCAGTCCGAGCGGAGTTTTTGAAAGCAGCAACCACGTTCCGATCACAATTAAAATTGCGAAGCCGATGACGAAGACGCGATTATAGCCGAAGGAGACATCATGAATTGCAAAATGTCCCAGCAGCCACGAGGGCGAGTTGACCTGCACATTGTTCGCGCCGAAAACCATGCGAAATAATTGTTGCAACACGAGCGACACGCCCCAGGTGGCGAGTAAAGATTCCAGCGGGCGACGATAGAGGAATTGAATCACCGCGCGTTCCAGAACCAAACCAACCAGCGCGGCCATGATGAAGCTCAAGGGAATCGCAAAAATAAAATAGCTTTGATAAAACCAGCCGGTCGCGTTCAAGCCGGGAAGATGGAGTCCGAAACCAAGTTGATGTCCGCCGATGTTGAAGGGCAGGGTCACGGAAAACGCAAAGCCGGAACCAAAAATATTTTGCACGACGTAAGTGGTATAAGCGCCGACCGCGATCATTTCGCCGTGCGCCATGTTGATCACGCCCATGAGACCAAAGGTGATGGCCAGACCCAGCGCGACGATGAGCAGGATGGAGCCAAGACTGATGCCACGAAAAATGGTGCCGAAGAAATTCACCCACCAGATATGTTGCTCGATCGAACTGACGGCAAGTTTTGCGGCGGAAACCACCTTGGGTTCAGATGCGTTGCCGGCGAGTTTTCGCAAATCTTCCAAGTTGCCGATGGAACCCATCGCCGCCAGCTGTTTGATGGCGGTGATTTGCACGATGGGATTGGTGTCGCTCAATTGCAATGAGGCGATGCCTTCGTGAAGAGCTTTCTCAACGCGGGAATCGGTTTCCTTGGCAAGCCGGGCTTGTAAAATCGGAACGTAAGATTCCCGCTGGGAATTGCCGATTTTTGTGACCGCCGACCAACGGGCATCGGGATCGGGATTGGCGAGCGCGAGCGTGTCGATTGATTGCTGGATGGCGGCGCGCAGGTGCATGTCCGTGTCCACGGACGTCAAATCGCTGTCGCCAAAACGCAGTTCTTTGCCGGAACTGTCTTTGACGAACTGGCCGTCCACGATGCGGATGGCGCGGGCTTTGCCATCAGCGTCCTGCTGATCTTCGAGCAACACCGGGATTTTGGAACCATCGGGCGAATCGAAAAGATAAACCCCGCCGCGCGTCCAGGCTTGCAAGGTGTCGCCAACCAGTTTCGAATCGGTGTCCCCCAGGTCATTAATCCCTTTCCGCTGTTCATCGCCGCTGCTCAAAATCGTTTGCACCAGTTTTTGTCGGACGGACGATTCGTCCACCACATTCGTTTCCGGGACGGCTGATGCTTTCAGGCATAGCAGCATGAGCGACAGGCTGGCGAAGGTTTGGAGCAAAAATTTCATGTGTCAATAAAAGGAGCGGAGCACTTGCCCCGCTCCTTTATTTTCAAACAACAAACAGAGGCGTCTGGCCAGGGCCGATTATTTGGCGGCCGCGAGCTTCTCATCAAGTCCCTTTAAGAGGAATGGTTCGCCAACAACTTGGTCGAACGTCTTGACGATCTTGAACTGGCCGTTGGACTTGGTTTCACCGATGTAAACGTTCTTGGTGGCGTGATGATTTTTTTGCATCGTGATTTTTCCGCCGGGACCGGCGAAGCTGATGTCGCCGGATTCGAGCACTTCACGAACCTTGTCCACGTCAAACGTGCCGGCTTTTTCCACGGCTTGTTTCCACAGATAAACGCCGTCGTAGGAGAGCACCATCGGGCTGTCCACCGCGCGTTTTTCCTTGATCACGCCGGGATAGCTTTCGGTCTTCAGCCACGCATCCCAGTTTTTTAGGAAGGATTTGTTCTCCGGCGTTTTGAGCGTCATGAAATAAGTCCAGCAACCGAGTTCACCGACCATGTCCTTGGTCGGCATGCTGCGCAGTTCGTCTTCCGCGAGACTGAAGGAAACCACCGGGCAGTCCGAGGGCGACAAACCGGCGGCGACGATTTCCTTGAAGAAGGGAACGTTGGAATCGCCATTGATGGTGTTGATCACGCAGGCGTCACCGCTGGCGGCAAATTGTTTGATCTCCGCGACAATCTGCTGGAAGTCGGTATGACCGAACGGAACATATTTGCCGGCGGAGATGACCTTGCCATCCGCATCCTTGCGGAAGCCGCCGCCGATGTTTTCTGCTGGAACGCCGTGCAAGAGCAGATATTTGTAGAGGATCAAATCCGTGGTCTGCGGATAAACATAGTCGGTGCCGATGAGGTAAAATTTCTTCTTGCCTTGTGCGAGCAAGTAGTCCACTGCCGGAGTAGCCTGTTGGTTCACCGCTTCCGCCGTGTAAAAAATGTTTTTGGACAACTCTTCACCTTCGTATTGCACAGGATAGAACAGCATTCCGTTGTCTTTTTCAAAAACGGGCAGCACGGATTTGCGGCTGACGGAAGTCCAGCAACCAAAGGTGACGGCCACTTTGTCTTCTTCGAGAAGTTGCTTGGCTTTTTCGGCAAACAGCGGCCAGTTGGACGCGCCGTCCACGATGACGGGTTCGATCTTGTAGGATTTGTCGCCGACCTTGATGCCGCCGGCGGTGTTGATCTCGTCAAACGCAAACAGAAGGACATCGCGCAACGAGGTTTCGCTGATGGCCATGGTGCCGGATAGCGAGTGCAGAATGCCGATTTTTACGGTGTCGTCTGCGCGAACTTGCGAAGTCATCGCCAGCAGCGCGGCCAGAGCCGTTAATTTCAAGAGATTTTTTTTCATAGGAATAATTTTCTGAATGAGGTTGGTTAAATTGGTCAAGTGAACAAATAGGTTTAAAACAAATACGAAGCGCCACAGCCGATGATGACGCGGTCTTTTTTGCCGTCCAACCCACCGTTGACGGATGTGTAATCGTAGCGAATTTCTGGCTGGATTTTGATGTTAGGCGTTGGTTTGAGATTCAGCGTGAGCGTCACGCTGCCCAGATGGCTGCTGTCGAAAGGTGCGGCGATGCCGGCACCGGGACGAACCGCCGGCCCAAGTCCGAAACTGGCATCGGGGCTGTCTATATAGTCGGCGCGCAATGCCACGCCAACCTTGGAGGTGAAGTCATACCAGATCCATCCACCGACGGACCAAAGATCACTGCCGTTGCCGACGGAACTAAAGTTGAAATAATCCACTTCAAAGCCGGTGCCCAGCTTCGTGGTGACTTGATATCCGCCAATCGCTGATCCGCCCGCCACCGCCGTGGTGCCGGGTTCGGAGTCATACCAGCCGATCAAGTTGACCCAAAGGTCTTTGATTGGCTTGAGCGCGAGGCTGCCGCTAAAGGCTTTGCCACTGTTATTATCCACCGGACCTTGAAACAGCCCGTTGTCCACGCGCACAGTCAAACCCACCTTGTCGGTGAAGTTATAACTTGCCTGAATACCAGCCGAGGGGCCGTTGCCGGTGAACCACCACTGGTTGCCTTGGGAGAAGTTGGGATTTGCCGCGCCACCATCGCCGGATTCCCAGTTCAGCAATGAAATGAGTTCACCGAATTTGATGTCCAGGCCGGTGCCGATGGGAACATTCAATTCCACATAGCCTTCGCGCAAATCATTGAAGCTCGTGTTAGCGACGCCCGTTTTGCCCGTGGGTCCGGGGGAATTGAGATCTGGAGCGTCGTCGCCGAACAGCAGCGAGGCGCGGAAACCCGCGTCCCATTTGTCC
>CAXUBD010000028.1:0-6190 GCA_964249225.1 uncultured Verrucomicrobiota bacterium
GCAGCGGCAGGCACGCGCGTGAATCTTTTGCCGCCGGAATTCTCGGCGCGTTATCACCAGCAGTTCGTTGATCGCCTGTGGCTGCGCGGGCTGGTGGCCGTCGGAATTTTTTACGCCGTGTGCGTGGCGGTTTATTTTTGCGCGGTCGCCGTCCTTTCCGTTCAAACGGGCAAAGTTGAAAAAAGTGTGGCGGCCATCAGCAATGATTACACCAACTCGCTGCAACTCAAGGCGCGCTACGAAGTGCTGCAGGATCGGGAGAACTTGAAATATGCGGCGCTGGATTGCTGGAAAATTGTCGCGGAACAATTGCCACCCAACGTGACGCTGCAGCGGTTCAGTTTCGCGGACGGCCAGAAACTTTCGTTGAGCGGCACGACCGCGCCTGACCAGGTGAACACACTTTTTGATTTCAACACCGCGATGCAGAAAGCGAAGCTCAACGATCAGCCGATGTTTAAAAGTACGGAAACGGTCAATCCACGCTTGAGCGGAAACGTGGAGACTTGGAACTTCAGCCTTGAATTGCAGCGTACGGAGGCGGAACCGCAATGAAAAAATATTTCTCGCACCTGCGTCCGATGGAACGCCGGCTCGTGGTCGGCGCGGCGGTGGTTTTGATTCTGGTCCTGAATTTCGTGTATGTCTGGCCGCACTTTTCCGACTGGAGCAATCTGCGCGGACGGCTCGCGGATGCACGCCGGAAACTGAAACTGTATCAAACGGCCATCGCGCAAATTCCGAGCTATCAAGCCTTGGTGAAAAAATTCGAAGGGCAGGGTGAATTTGTCGCACCGGACGACCAGGCCATCAATTTCATGCGCACCATTCAAGCGCAATCCGCCAATAGCGGCGTGGGGATAGCCAATTATTCGCGATCCATCATGCACACGAACGATGCCTTTTTCGTCGAGCAAGTGCAAAACATCAATGTCACCGCCACGGACTCGCAACTGGTGGATTTTCTATATAAGCTCGGCTCCGGTGCCTCGATGATCCGCGTGCGCGATCTGGAATTGCAGCCCGATCCCGCGCGCACCCATCTCACCGCAAACATCCGGCTCGTCGCCAGTTACCAGAAAAATCCCGCGCCGGCCAATTTGAAACCCACAACCGTGAAAGCAAAATGAAAACGACCTCGCTCGTCCTGACGTTACTTTTAACCGCCCTGAATTTGCGGGCGCAAACGCCGACACCGGGAAACTCGCCGACCAATCTGACGCCCTTTCAGCACCATATGCAGCAATTGCGCCAGCGCACGGCGACCAATTCTCCGGCGGGCCGGACGCTGCCGGCATTTCCCAGTTTCCCGGCGGCGGGCGCGTCCGCCACTTCGGCCATAACGGCGGCGGGTTCAGCCGTTCCGGCAAATCCGCCGGGCGCTTCCGTTCCGGCAACCGGCGGCGCGGCGGAAGTTCCCGCTTATACTTACAATCTTCAAGGCGTGGACGTGAACCAAGTTTTGGATCTGTACGCCGATCTGGTCGGGCGCACGCTGTTGCGCGCCGGTTTGCCGCAGGCATCCATCGTTTTGAAAACGCAGACGGCGTTGACGAAGACCGAGGCGATCCAGGCGTTGCAGGCGGTTTTGGCGCTCAACAACATTTCCGTGGTGAACGTGGGCGACAAGTTTGTGAAAGTATTGCAATCGGACCAGGCCAATTCGGCGGCGGCGGAAATTGACCGTTCCGGCTCGACCGACCTGCCCGAACTCGGATCGTATGTGACGCACATCGTGCAGTTGAAATATATCAAGCCCAGTGAAATGGTGCCGATCATCCAGCCCTTCGCCAAACTGCAGGCTTCAATCCTGCCGATTGACAGCAACGGAATTCTCGTGCTGCGCGACTACGCCGAAAACGTCAAGCGCATGTTGGAGATGATTGATCAAATAGACGTGAGCGTGCCTGCGGAATACATTTCTGAAGTCATCCCGATCCGCTACGCGCAGGCCGAGGACATCGCCGGCGCACTGAACAGCCTTGGCGGCAGCGGCGGTTCGACCGTCAGTTTCGGCAGCAGCAGCAGCAGCCCGTCCGTCAACGGTCTCGCCAACCGGAGCGGCGGCAACAGCGGCATTTCAGGAATGGGCGGCTCCGGAACGGGCGGTTCGTATCAGTCTGGTGCGAACAATCAGAACCAGCCGCGCGCCATCGGCACCTCGGCCAACGGCACTTCGGCCGGCGGAGCCACGTCATTTCAACAGCGGTTGCAGTCCATCATCAATCGCGCCTCGACGGGCGGCGGACAGCAAGATCAGATTCAGGTTTTCGGGCAGACCAAAATCATCGCCGACCAGCGGAGCAATTCGCTGCTGGTTTTTGCCACGCGGGCGGACATGGAAAGCATCAAGCATGTGATCAATGAGCTGGACGTGTTGCTCGCGCAGGTGCTCATCGAATCGGTCATCATTGACGTGTCGTTGAACAAGGCGCTCAACATCGGCGTTTCCGCAGCGCAAAATCCCAAGCTCTTCTCGGGAAATTCCACCACCGGAATCGCCGGCGGCGGCGGCAGTATCACCGGGACCCAGCCGTCGTTTTTAAATTTTCTGAACGGCGCCGCCACCAATGTGACTTCTCTGGGCACGAACTCATCCGCTATTTTTGGGAACGCCTTGGGCAGCGGGTTCAGTTATTTTGGAAACATCGGACCGACTTGGGACGTGGCCCTGCAAGCCGCCGCCAACGACAGCAGCGCGACGGTGATCCAGCGTCCGCGCATTCAAACCT
This sequence comes from uncultured Verrucomicrobiota bacterium, assembly GCA_964249225.1. Classification (GTDB taxonomy): domain Bacteria; phylum Verrucomicrobiota; class Verrucomicrobiia; order Limisphaerales; family UBA11358; genus UBA11358. The sequence continues at coordinate 2,733 of CAXUBD010000028.1, forward strand.
CGCAGGCCAAGCCAGCCTCGTTCTTTGTCGGCCAGACGGTGCCGTATGTCACCGGCAGCACTTATGGCAGCGCGTATGGCAACAGTTCTTCCTATTCGCAGTTGTCAGTTGGTGTCGAATTGGATGTCACGCCATTCATCAATCCTGATGGCCTCGTCGTCATGGACATCCAGCAGGAAATTGACGACATCTCCTCCTTCACCACCATCGACGGCAATCCCGTGCCGAATACTTCCAAACGCACGCTGTCTTCAGAACTGGCCGTGCGCGACCGGGACACCGTCATGCTGGGCGGCTTTGTCCGCGCCGACAAAAGCAAGAGTAAGAGCGGCGTGCCATTTCTGCAGGACATTCCGCTGCTCGGCGTTCTGTTCACCCAGCGCAATGACAAAAAAGATCGCGACGAAACCATTGTGATGATCCGTCCAACTGTTTTGAAGACGCCCGAACTGGCCGCCGCGCAAACCATCAAGGAACAACAGCGATTGCCCGGCATCATCCACGCGGAAGCGGATGATGATGCGGATGCCCAGAAACAAATTGAAGCCGACCGCCGGGCGGATCTGAAAGAAATCAAAAAAAATCGCCATCCCGGCGCTTTGACGCCGCCGCCGGTCGAACCGTCCCAACCGCAAAATCTGGACAATGGCTCCTTCAGCGCGCCGCCAGCAGACACCAACCGCGTCGCTCCGACTTATCCGTGAGTTGCGCCGTAACAATTTATTTTTCCGGCGGCGGATTGGTGAACATATCGTCGCTGGGAAACAAGTTCTCCAAGCTGCGGATCGGGTGCAGCGGCATGAGCAGGACTTTTGAAACATCATGCGCCGGTTCGCGCCGGGGATTTTTTAAGGTGCCGGTGATTTGATATTCGAACAGCTTGCTGATCGGCGAGAGCACCATGCTGATGACCGACCCGATCACCGGCGTATTGCGCAGCAACTGGGCCTCGATCCGCGCGTTCACATTTTGTTTCAAGTCCACGGTGCCGCTGTATTTGAGACGCGCCAGCGTGGAATGGATTTCCAGCGAGTCGGTGAAAATCACGCCGTTGGTGATGACAAATTTTGCCGACGCTTCCGTCGCCCGGCTGCTGCCCAATCCCGGCGAAACCGCGTTTAACACCGGCGAAAAAATCCCAAAAATCGGCACGTCCCAGATCAATCCGTCATTCAACTGCGCGTGACCGAAGCCGTCCCATGTCTGCCAGTCCCGCGAATCCGCGTGCGTCACCACCAGCCGGCCCGATAACGCGCCTTCCAGATGATTGCTGGCCGATCCCAAATCACTGGTCGCCAGATGCACATTCACATTCGTCACGTCCACCATGAACTGGTAATCCGCGCCTGTGTGCGCGGGACGAAAATCAAAATCCGCAAAACCATTTCCAGTGCCGCCGTAAATCGCCGCCGTCACGTTCGTCAGGATCAGCGACTGTCCCAACCAGTGAATGGTTCCAAAAATATTGGTCGTCTTGAGCCTGAGCCACTCGAAGGGCGCGCCCTTGATGATGTCAAACCGCACGTCCACGTCCGCCATGTCGCGGCCGCCGTTCATGTCGTGCAGCGGTATCTGGCCGTTCACCCGCGCCGTCGGCGGCGATAAAAAATGATACGGCGCCACCATCCGTCCCGTCTTCGGTCCGATGGCCCGCGCCAGCGGTTCGGGATCGGCGACGCTGTAACCATTCGTGAACAGGATCAGCCGCCGGTTGAAATCCAGCGCCAGCCTGTCCGCCATCAGCATTTGCGCGCCGGTGTGCATCAGGGGATGCAAAAATTCCAGCACCCGGTTCGTGTAATTCCACGCCGACGTGACGTCGCCAAACGTCTCGCCGCGCACCGAAAAATTTGTGGCCGCCAAATGCCCGTTCGCGGCGAGACGATCGTAATCATACAAACGCCCGCTGACGTTCACGTCCAAGGCCACCGGCTCCGTGAACGTCGCGATTTTAAATCCGCGCATCACGTTGCTCGCCGTCAAAAAGGGCCGGACCGCTTCCGGGTCGAACACGCCGCGAACGTGCCACCGATAATTTTTCGTCCCGTCATCCTCGTCGCCGCTCACATCCAGTTTGGTTTTCGCCTGCGCGACCACCAGGTCAGGCAACCGCCACACGAGATTGGAATAGGAAAAATGCGTGTGTGCCGAATCAATCGCCGCGCCCATCACGGCGCCGTTCGTGAACGCCAGTTCGCCGGCCATTGAAATGGTCGGCTGCACTTCAGCGCGCAAATCCGGCGCGCGGTTGGTCCATGCCGGCAAAATTAGCGAGCCGGCAGCGCGGATCCACGGCGGCTCCGTCCACGAAAAATTCGCGAGGCGCGCGCGCGTTTTTTCCGTGAAGAACGCGGCGACGGCATGAAGATCGAAGTCCGCCGAATTGGTGAACGTGAGTTCGCGCGTGGCGACGTTCAAGCGCGCCGCCGCGTCGAGCCGCCCGCCACCCAGTTCGGCCGAAAAACGGGTGACCGCCAGTTCCGGCGCCAGCCAAAAACCGCTGCACGCGACTGAATCGGCTGCCAATTTTTCGGAATCCAATTTTTTAAGTCGCGCCGTCCAGACCAACCGATACGGCTGCGCGTTCGTCCAAAAATCCCAGGACGAATCGAGATTCGTCGCCACGTCCGCGGGCGCGAGAAGATGGGCCGTGAACCGGACGTCGTTTCCCGCGCCCCACGCCGTGTGGATTTCATCGGCTGCCAGATACACGGTGGTTTGCGGCAGGCGGTCGGAACGCAGGAGATTGGCCTGCGCGATGAGCGCAGCGCGCGAAACCTCGCCCCACGGCGTCCGCGCGGCAGGCACGGCGACATTCAGGCGGGCGGTAAACGAATGCAAATCGCGCGCGTCGCCGTTCAACGTGAGATTCACTTTCGGCGTGCCATCAAAATGAATCCGGTCCAGCGTCCCGGAAATTTTTTGCCACTGTTTCAACCACGCCGGGTGGCCGACGGTTTTTCTGGGTTGAAACATTTCCCAATCGCGCAGTTCCGGCGCGTGGGCGATTTCGCCGGCCAGCAGAATTTTTGCGCCGGCAAAATCCGCTTGAAAATTGTCGAGGGTCCACGTGCCGTTGGTTTGGAAACGCACGTTGCTCTCGATGTTTTCGAGCCTGAACGTGTTCGTCGGCGAAACCGGCCAGACGAGTTTGCCCTGATGCAAAATGAGTCCGTTGATTTGCAGTTGCCGCTGCAGCAGCAGCGCGCGGAAATCCAGCCGCAACTGGACTTCCGCGAGCGAGAGCCGGGGATTGCCGGGCGTTTCGTCATGGCCGATGCGGACGTTGTCGGCGACGAGTCCGCGGATGACGCGCAGACGCAGCCGGGTGAATTCCAGTTCCATGCCCTGCGCGCGCAATGCGCCGACGATCCGCACTTTTAAAAAATCCGGCACGCCGATACGGTTGACCCAGAAAAAGGCGCAGACCAGCGCCAGCATCACGGACAGCACCGTGA
>CAXUBD010000028.1:6200-8964 GCA_964249225.1 uncultured Verrucomicrobiota bacterium
TCAATTGACGACTATCTAAGAATCCAGCCAGCAAAGCGCAATCAAAATCATCATACTAGTGACGCGACGTAAAATCGCCGAGTAGTTTACCCTTCTAGGGTTGAAAAAGCTAACTTCGCGTCAATTGCTAGGCCAAAGAATTCGGGATGCGCGCAAATTCAAAGGGTTGTCCCAAGAAGGCCTCGCCTTACAATCAAATACCGCTTCCAGTTACATCGGCGGAGTCGAAAGAGGGCAGCGAAATACTTCATTCAAGAAACTTTGCGCCATAGCCAAAGTATTGGGACGAGATGTTGGCAGTTTGACCCGTAATTTACCCTTGCCCTGAAAAAATCGAAAACATTTCTTACCGCGCAGCCGGAATGACCAGATAACTCAAGACGAACTGGTAAAGCACCGGCGGAAAAACAAACGCCCAGCGTTCACCATCCAGGGTCGTGGCGGCCAGCGCGGTCTGGTCGCCAATGGGCGCGCCGAAATCAACGGAATGCGTTTCGCCGTTTTTCAACTCGAAGGTGATGGACAAATTGTTTGTGTTCAGCCCGTATTTTTCCGGCTGCGTGAGGTTGCGGCCGACCCAGCCAGCGGCGACGAGATCGCCCAGCCGATGCGCGGTTTCCTCGATGGCCGGCGGATTGATGATGCCTTGCGAGCCGGGCGCGAGCGACCATTGGTTCGGCCCGTTGCGGACGAGCTGCCGCGTCTTGCCGGCTTGGTGCAACGTAATCTGGGCGACGTTCGTTTCGCTGAAACTCCAGATGCGGCGGTCGCGGAATTCCCAGCCGGCTTCGGGCAACCGGTTGAGATCCGCCAGCGTCAGGCCATAAACAAAATTCTCGTCGGCGAGCCGCACGAAAATCTCATTCGTCGTCGCCGCGCCAAAAAGAAGTTGCGCAATGACTGCGTTGGTGTCGCCGACGGCCGAACGCAAAATGATCTGGCGCGATAAATTCGTCCCCAGACCGTAAGCCTGCAAGTCCGGCGCGGTCACTACGTCCTTGACGAAATCGGCGATGCGCAGGCTCGCAAGCACTTTGACGAGTTCCTGCACGCTTTCGGTGTCCGCCGGAAATTTTTCGCCGGCGATGGCCCACCCGTTCGCGCCGCGCTGCTGCAGCGTGTAATTTTCCGCGCCGCGCACTTCGATTTCGGCGACGGGCGCGGCGAGTTCAAACAGATGCGGATCGCGGAAATCGTTCACCGCGCCGCGCCACGGGGACAAAGGCGCTTTGGCCGTCGCCACGACCGCGTCCCAGCCTTCGCGTTGCGCAAAAATCTGCGTCGAATCATTCGTTAAATTTTTCCCGGCGTGAACGGCGGCGACAAAATTGGTGCCGCGCCCGAGCCACAAATCCAAATCAGCCGGTTGCAATCCGAACGCAGCCAGATCCGCCTTCGGATCGTCCGTGACAAAGTGCGAGACGCGCGCGCCTTGCAATTGTTGCAGCGCCGTGTTGATGCGCTCGCTGTCCGCGCGCGCCGCCAGCGGACGGATCATTCGCCAGAGATGATTGGTCGCGTCGCGCCGGAGTTCGATGACTTTGGCGGCGTTGGTCAGGACAATCCAGTCAAACGAACCGCCCGAATCCACCAGCGCGGTGTCGCGCCACTCGTCGGCGGAATGCGGGATGAATTTGAGCCAGTCGGCGTCGGCCACGAACGCGCCGTCCACGCCGACGACGCGCAGAAAAACCTGGTCGCCCGGCGCGGTCTTGTTGCCGACCTTGAGCTGCCATTGCTGGTCGCCAGCCTCGATGACGATGGAAAATTGCGGATTATCAAAACCAAAATCCGCGTCGGCCGTGCGGTGTTCGCGCAGTTCGCCGGCGCTGATGCGCGTGGCGGGCGTGAGTTTTTGGAGCGCGCCCAGCAGCATTTCGATGGCGGCAGGCTGCGCGGGATAAACGACGGGCTGGGTCAGCAGCCACGCACTGTTCGTGCGGCTGGCGCGGATTTCAAACGCACCCGCCGGGCTGATTTGCACGCTGGTGACTTCGCTGGGTTTCAAGCCGGGAATAATGTTCACCGCGCCCGGAGATGACGAATGCAAATGCCGTTCAAAAAAGAAAATGAACGCGAATAAAGACGCCGCGAGCACAAACCAGAAAAATGTGTTTTTCGAGTTCATTATTTTCTGCGCACGAGCCAGACCAGTCCGCCGAGGCACAAGACCGCGCCTGGCAACATGCCGAGCAGCAGCCAGCCGATTTGCTGACGCTGGCTCCGCGTCAGGTTCAGTCGGAATTCGGTGACGGGACGCGGGCCGATGCCGCCGAGCAATTCAGATCGGTCAACCAGCCAGTTGACGGCGTAGTTGACGAAATCGCGGTTCGCGCCGGCTTCGATGACCTGGTTGTCGAGAAAAAGTGAATCGCCGGCGACGACGATGCGCGTGTTGCCGCGCGGATTGGAAACGCCCGCGACGGGCTTTTGCTCGATCGCTTCAATCAGCGGATAGCTGCGCGGCGTGCTGGCGGGATCGCCGGCGAGCGTGGATGTTTCGCCGGAAAGGACGAGTTCGTCAACTTGCGGCGCGTTGGCGGGCGGATTTTCCCAATCCACTTTGGTGATCGGCCGCGGCAGAACCATTTCCAGCGCGAGTTGCACGAGCGGATTGACAAAAGTTTTGGGATTGAATTCGCGCACAACCACAACTTGATCGCCGACGGAATTTTGCGGGTCCTTTACATAAGTGGACAAAACATTCACGCCCCACTTTTGCAAAATCGGTTCCAGGCCGGTCGGTTGCTGGATGGAAGCGTAG
>CAXUBD010000028.1:8974-10264 GCA_964249225.1 uncultured Verrucomicrobiota bacterium
GCGTAGTTGAACAACGCGAACAGCCGCCCGCCTTGCGCGAGATATTTGTCAATTTTTTGCAGTTCCGCGTCCGCCAGCGGTTTGACCGGCGCGGCGATGACGAGCAGGCTGCAATCCATCGGCACTTCCGCGTCGCCGAGCAATTCCAGATTGTTCACGACCAGATCGTTTTGCGCGAGGGCCACGCCGAATTTGGCGTAGCCGTTGTCGCTCGTATCCGCCAGCGACGATTCGCCGTGGCCTTGCAAAAAATAAGCCTTCAGCGGTTGCGCATGGGCGAGCGCGAGCAGTTTGGAAGTGAACATGACTTCACCGTTGAACGCGACCGGCTTCTTGCGAAACTGCAATTCCTTTTGGTTCGGATCATCCGGCGCGGTCTGCTCCAGTTGATATTTCACAATCGCCTCGCCGGGAACGGTGTCGTGCCGGTCGCCGCAGGCGAAGATGATCAAGTCCTTGCCCGGCGGCGCGTTCGGGCTGTCAGTGGCGCCGGGCAGATTATATTGCTCCTTCACTTTTTCCGCTTCCCCCGGATTGTTGACATAGTCCACCGTACGGACGGAAATATTTTTGTTCGCCACATGATACTCGTTCGCCAGCGCGAGGAGGGTCGGATAAAAATTATTCGGGTCGTGAGCGTCGTAATAAAGCGTCACCGTCATCCGGTTCGTCAGCGAATTCAAAACCGCCAGCGTGCGCGACGACAGCTCGATGTTCGTCTGCGAACTCAGATAAAACCGGTGAAAAAAACGCGCGCCCAGATAGTTCACCATCACCAGCACCGCCAGCACCAGCGCCGTGCGCACGACCATGTCCAGGCCGATCTTCCAGCGCCGGCCCGGCGAAAAACTTGGATTGGGAGAAGATGTCGCCATTTTATTTCCAGCGCCGGCTTTCCACCGCGCGCAAGGTCAGGAACAAAAAGAAAAACGTGGCGCTCGCGTAAAAAATCACTACGCGCGTGTCCACCACGCCGCGCGTGAAATTTTCCATTTGCCCGAACAGATCGAAATACTTCAGCACCTGCGCCTGCCATTGTTCGCCCGCGAGCGGCGCCTGCGCCAGATACGCGACGATGAACAAAATCACGCCCGCCGCCAGGCTGACCATGGCCGCGACAACCTGGCTGCGCGTCAGCGACGACGCGAAACAGCCCATCGCCAGAAACAGGCAGCCGCTCAAAAAAATTCCCGCGCACGTTCCGCCTAGCGTGCCGGCGTCCAGCGCGCCCGGCTGGTTCGTGTAATGCAGCTCGATGAACAGGGAGCCTATCGTCGGCAGCCACACGAC
>CAXUBD010000028.1:10274-14218 GCA_964249225.1 uncultured Verrucomicrobiota bacterium
GGAACAGACAGACCAGCAAGGGCAGCCAGATGACAAAATAGATGATGAAAACCGCGATGAATTTGGCGGCGACCACTTGCAGGTCACTGACCTGCGTTGTCATCAGCGTCTCAAAAGTGCCGGTGGCTTTTTCCAGCGCGAACAGCCGCATCGTGATCACCGGCGTCACCAGCATCAAAACGATCCAGAACAACTGGCTGTTGAAAAAAAGCTCCGTCATCGGCATCGAAATCGGCTGCGTGCCGAGATTGTGGATGAACATCATGAAAGCCGAACCGACCACGAGCGTCACCCCGGCGATGATGACATAGCCGGTCAACGAAAAGAAAAACGCCGCCAGTTCCCGGCGCAAAAGCGTCCAAAAAATTCTCATTCGTTTTCCTCGTCCTTCGGCTTGGTGACTTGCACGTAAATGTCCTCGAGCGAATGGCGGCTGCGCGTCAATTCGCGCAAGACCCAGCCGCGTTCGCGCGCCAGCGTGAAGATCGCCGGTCGCAAATCATAACCATCCAGCGGCGTCAATGCGCAGCGCTGGAAATCGCCTTCGCCCGCCGACACGTCGAACTGCTGCACGCCCGGCGACTGCGCCCAAGCCTCGCGCAATTCGGCCGCCGGCGCGGCGATTTCCGCAATGACCTGGCTGCCGCCCGCCATGAGCCGCTGCAAATTGTCCGGCGTGTCGGAAGCCAGGATTTTTCCGCCGAACATGATCAGCACGCGACTGCACATCATTTCCACTTCCGGCAAAATGTGCGTCGAGATCAAGACCGTGTGTTTCTGCGCGAGGCTTTTTATCAATTGCCGAACCGAACGGATTTGGTGCGGATCGAGTCCAATTGTTGGCTCGTCCAAAATAATCAAATCCGGTTCGTGAACCAGCGCGTCCGCCAGCCCGACGCGTTGGCGATAGCCTTTGGAAAGTTGCCCGATCACGCGGCGATGCACATCCGTCAAACTGCATTGCTCCATCACCGTGTCCACGCGTTCGCGCGAACGCCGCCAGCCAAGGCCTTTCAGCCGCGCGCGGAATTTCAGATATTCGCGCACGCGCATTTCGGGATACAGCGGATTATTTTCCGGCATATAGCCGATGCGCCGGCGGACATCTTCCGATTGAAAAAAAACATCGTAGCCGCCCACGCGCACCGTGCCGCTCGTCGCCGGCATGAAGCCGGACAAAATCCGCATCGTCGTGCTTTTGCCCGCGCCGTTCGGGCCGAGCAGGCCGACAATTTCCCCGCGCGCGACGGCGAACGAAATGTCCGCCACCGCCGTGTGACCGGCGTAGCGTTTCGTCAAGTTCGTCACTTCAATCATCGCGTGTGGGTGTGCCAAAAGCTTGCGGAGTTTAGCGGGAAAATCACCGTTCGGGCAACCGCTCATTTGATTTAACACGCGAAACGCGGCTTCGTTGCGTTTAAAAAATCCTTCTCGTCCGAGTCCTCGAATTCTAGATTGTGAGGGTGACGATGAAAAATAATTGACTTTGCGCCCGCAAAAACGCAAAACCATTTCCGGGTGACTTCGCCGGGTTCAAATTTTTACGCCGCGTGGCGCGAACGTTTCGTCAGAAATTGTGTTTTACACGACGAAAACAGTTCGCCGCCCGAACGTTTATTGCAAGCCGTCTGGCAGCATCAGCGCCTGCGCCGCGACCAGCTCAAAACCACTGACGGAAAAACCGTCCGCATTTTTCATCCCGGCTTCATCAGCGTCGAAGGCGGGCCGGATTTTCACGGCGCGGTTTTGCAATTCGAAAATGAAAAGCCGGTTTCCGGCGACGTGGAAATTGATTTGCAAACCGGCGGCTGGCGCGCACACGGCCACGACCGGAATAAAAATTTTCAAAACGTGATGCTTCACGTCGTCTGGGACGAAACAAAATCCGCTTCAAACAAAAATGTTCCCTTGGTTTTGTCTTTGAAAAATGTGCTTGATGCGCCGCTCGCCGAATTAAGCTTGTGGCTGGAAAACGAATCGTCGTCCGCGTTTCCCGAAAATCTGCGCGGCCAGTGCTGCGCGCCGTTGCGCGAACTGGAAGAAACGCAATTGACGGAATTGCTGCGCCAGGCCGCGCGTGTCCGTTTTCAGGCCAAGGCCGCGCAATTTCGCGCGCGCGCCCGGCACGTCGGCTGGGAACAAACGTTCTGGGAAAATCTGTTTCGCGCGCTCGGCTACAAACACAACGCGTGGCCGATGCTAAATCTCGCGGAGACAAAATCACGCTGGACGCGCGGCGTAAATTCCGCGTTTGAATTTCAGGCGCGCTTGTTCGGCGTCAGCGGTTTGCTGCCGGACGAACTGACGCGCGCGCAAAAAAGTTCCGACACGTTTTTGCGGCACGCGTGGGATTTTTGGTGGCGCGACCGCGATGAATTTGAAAGCTGCGTTTTGCCGCGCGAAGTCTGGAAATTTCACGGCTTGCGTCCGGCCAATCATCCGCAACGGCGGCTCGCGCTCGCGTCGCACTGGCTGGCGTCGGAAAATTTCATTTCAAAAATTGAAGGTTGGTGCGCGGCGGAAATTTCTGACAGAAGGCTTTTGAATTCGCTTCACGAAATTTTTCAGGTCAAGCGCGACGAATTCTGGTCGTGGCACTGGACGTTCAAATCCGCTCGGTTAAAAAAACCGCAACCGCTTTTGGGCGGTGCGCGCGTCACGGATTTGGCTGTGAACGTGATTCTGCCATGGCTGTGGATTCGCGCAAAAGAAGGCGGCAATGAAAAAATTCAACGCGGGATCGAACGCAGATTTTTCGCGTGGCCGGCGGCCGAGGATAATTCGATTTTGAAACTGGCGCGGCAGCGTTTGCTGGGAAGTGCAAATGCGCGCGTTTTGAAAAATGCGGCGGCGCAGCAGGGTTTGATGCAGATCGTCCGCGATTTTTGCGAACACTCGAACGCGATTTGCGAGGATTGTCGTTTCCCGGAACTGGTGCGCGGCTGGAATGCGCAGACGGCTACTTGATTTCCAGTTTTGAGAAGGCGTCGTTGAGTCCGTTCGACTGCGATTCGGCGGCGACGGGAATTTTGGCTTTTGCAGGTGACGGCGCAGAAGGTTTTGCCGGTTTCATTTTTTCCGGCGCATTTTCATGTTCGTCATTCTCGCCGTCAATCATATGCGGATTTTTCGCGCGTTTGTTGCGCGGCAGCGGGCTGATCATCACGTTGATGCCGCGGCCGATCAATTTCGGCGGAAAATCGGGATGGCCGAACGGCGCAATCTCTTCGATAAATTTTTTGATGACCTGGAAGCCGACATCGGTGTGGGCCATTTCGCGTCCACGGAATTTGAGCGCGACTTTCACCTTCATGTCTTCGCAGAGAAAATCCACGGCGTGCGTGACCTTGATGCCGAGGTCGTGCGGATCAATGCGCGGACTCAACTGCACTTCCTTGACGGTCGAGGCGTGCTGGTGTTTTTTGGATTCCTTTTCCTTCTTGGCCATCTCGTACCGGTATTTGCCGAAATCCACGAGCCGGCAGACGGGCGGCACGGCGGTCGCGGCGATTTCGACGAGGTCCACGCCGTGCTGGCGCGCAAGATTCAGCGCCTCGGTGAGCGGGATGACGCCGAGCTGCTTGCCGTCCACTGCGATGACGCGGACTTCGCGGGCGCGGATTTTGCCGTTGACCCGGACGAACGAGGCGGGAGAAGAATTGCGTGGAGCAAACGGGCGGCTCAAGAAACCCTCGTTGGTTGTGGCATGACTGTATTATTTCGCATCAAGCAAATCGCCCCCATGGGCAATTCAAATTCTGGCTATATTTAAGCTTTGGCCGGCCGTTGTGCAAGCAAAAATTGGTTAAAACTTTGTGACGATCAATGGATGGTGGTGCCGGAAGAGGCGTTCCCGGTTGGCAAACAAATACCAGACGATCAGCACGTTCAAAGCCAGCAGAATGGCGATGCCGGTTTTGGGATGCGCGAACAAGGCGTGCACG
>CAXUBD010000028.1:14228-16398 GCA_964249225.1 uncultured Verrucomicrobiota bacterium
CCCTTCGACACGGTATGCCGAAGTGCAAAGATCTCGCCCTCCGGCGCGTGACGGCGGACCAGTTCAAAAATTTCTATCGGTATGAAAAACGCGGACTCGCCGATCGCCAGCCAGATCGCCCACGGCGCGCGGAAGGCCAGACCCAGGCCGCCAACGACCTTGAACACGCCATACAGAAACATCCACAACGCGATGGCATGGACGTTGCCGGGCGTGACCGTTTCCAGCCGGTCACCGATGGCGGCGAAAAACCGGCCTTCCGGGTCGAGGTGCACCCACCGGATGAATTCATCGAACAGATCCGGCAGGTTTTTTTTCGCCAGCAGATAAACGCTCACCGCGCCCAGCAGCAGCAGCAGACCTTCCACCAGTTTGCCGACGACGATGAAATACAGCGTCGGCGCGTGGGGCGGTTTTTCTTCAACCAAAATTTTTGCGTCATCAGGCATCAGCGTATTTTAGACAATAAAAACTCCAAAAGTTCAGAAATATTTTTGCGCTCCTGCCGGCCGTCGTCGCGAAAACGAATTGTAACGGTGTCGAGCAACTCCGGTTTTTCGCCCAGCGTATCGAAATCAATCGTCACGCAGAATGGCGTGCCGGCTTCATCCTGACGCGCGTAGCGTTTGCCAATCGAGCCACCTTCGTCGTAAAACACATTCATCCACGGACGGAGCAAATCGCGGACTTCCTGCGCCTTCTTCACGAGCTCCGGTTTGTTCTTGAGCAAAGGGAAAATGCCCGCCTTGAACGGCGCGACGCGCGGATGAAATTTCATCGTCACGCGCGTTTCGGATTTTCCTTTGTCGTCCGTCTCGGTCGCTTCGGAATACGCGTTCGCGATGAGCGCGAGAATCAAACGATCCACGCCCGCGCTCGGCTCGATGACGTGCGGAATGTATTGGCCCTTCGCGAGACCATTTGCATCTTCGGTCGCCTGTTTGGAAATTTGTTCCGCCGTTTCGTCCGGCTTGGCGGATTTCGTCAGGTAATTTTTTCGGTGGTCGTAATAACGCTTCCACAAATCATCCTGCTTTTCCTTCGGCAATTTCGCCCACGCGGCGCGCAATTCATCGTCGAACACGCCCATTGGCTTGCCGGAAAAACGCTGGTGCTGGCTCAAATCAAAATCGCTGCGCGCGGCGATGCCTTCGAGTTCGTCGCCGGCAACGTTGCCGTGCTCGTCCTTTTTGCTGAACGGAAATTTGAACAAAATGTCCGTGCAGGCGCGCGCGTAATGCGCCAATTCTTCTTTGGTCTGAATGTGAAAACCGAGCGTCGCGCGCGACAGCCCGATGCCTTCGTAAAAGCGCACGCGTTCCTCGACCCAGTATTTGTGCCAGGCCTGCCAGCCCCAGTTCGGCTGTGGTTCTGAGTTCAGAGTTCCGGGTTCAGCATTTTCCGACCCTGAACCCTGAACCGTGAACACCGAACCATGAATGGCTTCAATGACTTCGTCCGGCTTGATGAAAAATTCCAGCTCCATCTGCTCGAACTCGCGCGAGCGGAAGGTGAAATTGCGCGGCGTGACTTCGTTGCGAAACGCCTTGCCGACCTGCGCGACGCCGAACGGGACGCGTTGCCGCGACGTTTCCAAAACATTTTTGAACTGCGCGAAAATCGCCTGCGCGGTTTCGGGACGGAGATAAGCAATGTTTTCGTCTGACTCAATTGGGCCGTAATGAGTTTTGAACATTAAATTGAATGGGCGCGATTCGTTCAACAGCACTCCGCTTTCAGGATGAAAATCAATTGAGTTCTCAATTTTTTCTGAACGCTCACCAAGTAAAAAAGGCTCTTTCAGTCCACGGCTCTGGAAAAATTCCACCGCAGCTTTTCGCGCACTTTCGGGCGGTTTTCCGTTTGCCAAAAGAATTACAAACTTTTCGATTTTTAATTGTGGGACAGCTTCTTCAACTATTTGTTGTGCTGCTTTGGTAAAAGCTTCAGGCGGTTGCTTTTCAGTAATGCCTTCAAAAATTGTTTTTAATTCACCTTCCACATAAAAAGCAATTTTGGAATGACTAAAATTTTCCAGAGAAGAAGGTGATTCTATTTTGATGTAATTCTCAAATGCTTTCGCGGCAGCATTATTGTTTGGATAAATAGCGTTACCAATTTGAATTGGTTGATTGCGGGAAAATTCAATTGCGCCCAAATAGCTAAAAGC
>CAXUBD010000028.1:16408-17350 GCA_964249225.1 uncultured Verrucomicrobiota bacterium
CTTGATCCGCGCGCACTCTTTTTTTCGTCAGCGGACATTCACGCATTAAATCCGCGAACGTGTCCACATGGCCGCTGGCTTTCCAGATTTGCGGCGACATGATGATGGTCGCTTCGAGGCCGGCGACGTCGTCGCGCTGGCGGGTCATGGCGTGCCACCAGAGTTCCTTGACGTTGCGCTTGAGTTCCGCGCCGAGCGGGCCGTAATCCCAAAAGCCGTTGATGCCGCCGTAAATCTCGGAGGACTGAAACACAAACCCGCGCCGCTTGCACAGCGACACGATTTTTTCCATGAGCGGATTTTCTTTTGGCTCGGCCATATTTACGTTCAGGGTTCAAAAATCCGGCGTTCCGAGTTGTTTGAATTTAACCTTCAACTCTGAACCCGTGACCATGAACTGATGATTGGGTCGTGCAGTGTTGGTCAAGTCCGTGAAAAAATCAATCCCGAAGGCGGGCGAATCTTCAGACCGGATTAATTGAATGATCCAGAATTCAAAAACCTGGCGCACGTTTTCGAGATTCAGTTTCCTTTTATTGATTCCGCCTTGAAGTTTGTGAATAACTTTTTCCTTGCGGCGTGAGGTCCACGCAAAAAGATGAAATTCCCACGCAGTCTGCCGTGACTCAAAAAAATTCCGTGCCGAATCATTAGTGTTTTGGTGAAAATACGGTTGGCATCATCACTGCTAAAGAATTCCCAGAAATCAAATTGACAGCCCGCGCGATTCCCGTAGAGTTCGCCCGCTGTCCCTGAAAAAAAAGAACAAGTAACAACCATCAATATTATGAAACGCCTCTTCAAACAAAAAAAAGCCTTCACGCTCATCGAACTGCTCGTCGTGATCGCGATCATCGCCATTCTCGCGGCCATGTTGCTGCCAGCCCTCGCGGCCGCCAAGCGCAAGGCGCAACGCATCAACTGCGTCAACAACCTCAAGGA
>CAXUBD010000029.1:0-4028 GCA_964249225.1 uncultured Verrucomicrobiota bacterium
TTTCAATGGTTGGCCATTGACCTATGCAACAACAAATCCGTCGCCGGTCATCAGCGCCACTGGCATCATTACTTGGACACCGAGTGAAGCTCAAGGGCCGGGAGTTTATATCATCACTACGGTTGTCAGTGATAATAGTGTTCCGCCGGAGAGCGCCACGAATAGTTTCAGCGTGACGGTGAATGAAGTGAACACGCCGCCGTTTTGGCCGACGAATGTTCCAAGCCAGACAAATTATACCATCAGCCTGCCGACACCGATCACCGTCATAGACACGGCGACGGATTCGGACATTCCGCCGAACCCGCTGACTTACCAATTGCTCGGACCGGCTGGAGCTATGATTGATACTAACGGAATCATCACGTGGACGCCAACTGCACCGGGAATCTACACCTTCACAAACATTGTGACGGATACCAATCAATTCGCCGTCAACGCAAAATCGTTGAGCGCCACAAATGGTTTCACCGTCACCGTGATCGTCACTGCCACGCCGTTTGCCTTCACGCAACCGGCCGCCGCTGTCACGGGAACCAGCGCGCAATTGAATGGCATGGCCACCGCCAATGGTCTGCCCGCCACGGCCTGGTTCCAATGGGGAACCACGACTAACTACGGAACCCAGACGACGCCCGTCAGCGTCGGCACTTCGTTCAATGTATTTTATACGAGCAACACAATTCCCGGTTTAGTGCCAAACGTGCCGTATCACTTTCAGTTGGTCGTGAGCAATTCTTTGGGAGTAGCTTATGGTTTCGACCAGATTTTGGATGAGGCCACAGTGGTAGCCTGGGGTGCCAACATTTTGGGAGCGGCCACCGTGCCGCCGGGTTTGAGCAACGTGGTGGCTATCGCCGGCGCTTACGATCACAGCCTCGCGTTAAGAAACGATGAAACCGTGGTGGCGTGGGGCGACAATACTATTAGCCAGACAAATGTGCCGTCTGGTTTGAACAACAATCTGGTGGCCGTTGCGGGTGGTGAATCCTTCAGTATCGCGTTGAAGAACAGTGGAAGCGTCGTTGCCTGGGGCGGGAATAGTTTCCCTGGCGAGACAAATGTGCCGGCTGGTTTGAACAACGCGGTCACGATTGCCAGCGGACAATACTCGAGTCTCGCATTGAAAAACAATGGAACGGTCGTGGCATGGGGCGCCAACATTTCCGGGTTGACCAACGTCCCCGCAGGCTTGGGCAGCAACGCCGTGGCCATCGCGGGTGGTAGTTTTCACAACCTGGCGATCAAGAACGACGGAACCGTCGTGGCCTGGGGCGATAACAGCGCCGGTCAAACTACCGTGCCCGCCGGCCTGACCAATGTCGTCGCTATTTCCGCCGGAAGTTTTCATAGTCTGGCGTTGAAAAACAATGGAGCCGTCGTGGCCTGGGGTGACAACAGCGCGGGTCAGACGAACGTGCCGGCCGCCGCTTTGAACAACGTGATCGCCATCGCCGCCGGTGGTTTCCATTGTCTGGCTTTGAAGAGCGACGGCAGCATTGTGGCTTGGGGCGACAACACCGTTGGTCAGACCACTTTGCCTACCGGCTTGAACAACGTCGTCGCCATCGCCAGCGGTTATTTGCACAGCCTGGCGTTGACGCCATTTTTCAATGTCAATCCCACTAATCCGATTGTGTTCAACACTACGAATGGCCTGCCGCAAACAAACACCATTGGTGCCGGTGGCATTATTTATTACCAAATCCACGTGCCCACGAATGCGGATTTGGCGACCAATATCCTTTTCAATTTGAGCACGAACGAACTGGTGAACGTCTGGTTCACCACCAATTCGTCGCCCTCCATTGCCACCAACGCCACTCTGTTGCTGATTGGTTCCACGAATAGTTCTTCGTCTTCGGTTTTGAGCACCACCAGCGCGCCGACGAACATCGTGCCGGACGGAACGTATTATCTCGGCGTGCAAAACACGAACAGCTCGTCCGCGTTTTACGCGATTGAAGTGGACTTTCATCTGCTGGTTTCAACGAGCGCGCCGGTTTATATTTCCAGCATTGTCGCCACCAACGGTGGCTTCCTGCTGACATGGTTCGCACCGAGCAATGACTTGTTCCAAGTGCAGTGGAAGAACAATCTTGGCTCGACGAATTGGCAGACATTTACCAATCCGGCTTTTGTAAGCTTCAATACAAATTTTGCCGCCAGCGTGACCAATGCCCAATTCAACTTCTTCGACGACAACTCGCAGACCGGCGGCGCAAGCCCGACGCGCTTCTATCGCTTGATCCTTTTGCCATCCACTAATCCGCCGCCGCCACCGACCAACGCGGTGTCTATCAGCAGCATCGTTTCGACCAATGTCAGCGGCGTGCCCGGCTTCATGCTGACGTGGTTTGCGCCGACGAATGATTTGTTCAAAGTGCAGTGGAGCACCAATCTTGCATCCACGAATTGGGGCACATTCACCAATATCATCGCTTATGATGTTTTCAACAGCCCCACGAACAGCCAGTTCAATTTCTTCGACAACGGTTCGCAAACACCACCGGGATTGTCGCCATCGCGTTTCTATCGGTTGATTCTTTTGACGGCGACCAATTCACTGACGCTGCCTTCGCAGACCAATTTCACCGTCAGCGGTCCGGCGACCGTCACTGTCACCAACACGGCCGTTGATTCCCGGACGAACGCCATCCTAACCTACAGTCTCACAAACTCGCCCGCTAACGCCAGCATCGGCACCAACGGAGTCATCACATGGACGAACGCGATGCCGCCCGGCGTTGCCGCCCGGTTCAACACCGTCGTCACCGACGACAGCGTGCCGCCTTTGATCGCGACTAATTCGTTCACCATTTTCGTCGCGCCATTTCCGTCCATCACAAACGTTACGCTGACGGCCACGAACGTGGTTTTGCAATGGTCCGCGCCGACGAATGATTTGTTTCAAGTTCAATGGACGACCAATCTCACGCCGGTCATCACATGGACTTTGTTCCCAAACATCATCAGTTCAACCAACGGCCTGTTCATATTTACGGACACCAACGCGCCGTTGCTGATGAAATTCTACCAGCTCGTGCTGTTGCCGTAGCGCGGCAAATTTTTCTTCGCCGGACAACTCCAACTTTGCATCCGCGCCGTTTTGATGTAGGATTACAGATTCGTTCAATCTGAAATTTTACAACTGTGAGCAAAGAATTCATCAAGATCGGCGGCGCGCGCGAGCACAACCTCAAAAACCTCTCGCTCTCGATCCCGCGCGACAAGCTCGTCGTCTTCACCGGCTTGAGCGGTTCGGGAAAATCGTCGCTCGCCTTCGACACGATTTACGCCGAGGGCCAGCGCAAATACGTCGAGTCGCTTTCCGCCTACGCGCGCCAGTTTCTCGACCAGTTGCAAAAACCCGACGTGGATTTCATCGAAGGTTTGTCGCCCGCGATTGCGATTGAGCAAAGAAGTTCCGGCAGCAGCCCGCGCTCGATCATCGCCACGACGACGGAAATTTACGATTACCTGCGCCTGCTTTACGCGCACATCGGCCAGGCGCATTGTCCCGAAACCGGCGTGCCGATTTCCACTCAAAGCACCAGCGACATTGTGGACAAAATTCTCGCGCTGCCGCAAAAAACCAAAGTCATGCTGCTCGCGCCGATCATTCGCCGGCAAAAGGGCGAGTTCCGCGACGTCTTTGAACGCCTCGCGCGCGAAGGTTTTGTCCGCGCCCGCGTGGACGGCGAATTGATCGAACTCGGCGAAAATGTCGCGCGCGCGAAACTCGACAAGAAAAAATTTCACAACATCGAGGCTGTCGTGGATCGCCTCGTGATTGACGACAAAATCCGCGTGCGCCTCGGCGATTCCGTCGAGACCGCGCTGCGCTGGGGCGAAGGCGTGATGTTCACAATGCACGAACTTCCCGAAGTAGCCGCGAATGTGAATTCGCGGACAAATCAATCCGCGCAAACAAAAAATCCGCCGACTCACGTCGGCGGCTACAAAAATTGGATTGAAACGCTTCACTCGAACAAAATGTGTTCGCCCGCGACGGGAAAAAGTTTTGA
>CAXUBD010000029.1:4038-6210 GCA_964249225.1 uncultured Verrucomicrobiota bacterium
AAGTTTTGATCCGCCGACGCCGAAACATTTTTCGTTCAACGCGCCCGCCGGCGCGTGTCCGGTCTGCCACGGCCTCGGCCAGAAAATGATTTTCGACGAAGCGTTCGTCGTGCCGGACGCCGACGCGCCGCTCGAAAGCGCGATCCAGCCTTGGCGTCGTTCCGGCAAGCGCATGAACATTTATTACAAGGCCATGCTGCGCTCCATCGCCGGGCATTTTGACATTGACCTCCAGACGCCTTACAAAAACCTGCCGGACGATTTCAAAAAAGTTCTGATGAACGGTTCCGGCGCGGACGACGTGGATTTCAATTTCTGGCGCGGCGGAAAAGTCAGCACGATTTCGCGTCCGTTTGAAGGCGTGCTGCCGAACCTCGAACGGCTCGCAAACGAAAGCGAAAGCGAATTCGTCCGCAACCGGCTCAAACAATATATGGCGCCGCAATTTTGCGAGGCGTGCAAAGGCAAACGGCTGAAACCGGAAATCCTCGCGGTGACGTTGGGTGCGGACAACGGCGTAGGACAGGCGTCGCGCCTGTCTCCATTATCTTTCAAAAAAATTAGAGACAGGCGCGACGCCTGTCCTACGATTCCCGGCCTGTCCATCATGGACGTCTGCGGTTTATCCGTGGAAAAGGCGGATGATTTTTTTGCCGCGCTGAAATTGACGGAGTTCGAGAAAAAAATCGCGGACGAAGTCGTCAAGGAAATCCGCGCGCGGCTCGGCTTTTTGAAAAACGTCGGCCTCGGTTATCTCACGCTCGACCGCGAGAGCGGCACGTTGAGCGGCGGCGAAGCGCAGCGCATCCGGCTCGCGACGCAAATCGGCGCGGCGCTTGTCGGCGTGCTTTATGTTTTGGACGAGCCGAGCATCGGCCTGCACCAGCGCGACAATGATCGTTTGCTCGCTACGCTCAAAGGCCTGCGCGATTTGGGCAACACGGTGCTCGTCGTCGAGCACGACGCGGACACGATTCGCGCGGCGGATTATATTTTAGATTTGGGTCCGGGTGCGGGCGTCCACGGCGGCGAACTTGTCGCGGCAGGCACGTTGCCGGAGATTTTGCAGAACAAAAAATCTTTGACCGCGCAATATCTGACCGGCGAACTTTCCATTCCGATCCCGAAAAAACGAATCGTTCCTTCCGAAGAAAAAGGCTGGATTGAAGTCCTCGGCGCGAAGGAAAATAATTTGCAAAACATTGACGTGCGGATTCCGCTCGGCACTTTTACCTGCGTGACGGGCGTGAGCGGTTCGGGCAAATCCACTTTCGTGGACGACATTTTGCGCCGCGCGCTGTTCCGTAATTTTTACGGCTCGAAGGAAAAGCCCGGCGAACATCGCGCGCTCAAGGGTTTTGAAAATCTCGACAAGGTCATCGTGATTGACCAGTCGCCGATCGGCCGCACGCCGCGCAGCAATCCGGCGACTTACACGGGAATGTTCAATCACATCCGCGATCTGTTCGCGCGCCTGCCCGCCGCGAAAGTGCGCGGCTACGAACCGGGCCGCTTCAGTTTCAACGTCAAGGGCGGTCGCTGCGAAAAATGCGAGGGCGACGGCTTGATAAAAATCGAGATGAATTTTCTGCCGCCGGTTTATGTCGTGTGCGAAGTCTGCGGCGGAAAAAGATACAATCGCGAGACGTTGGAAATAAATTACAAGGGAAAAAACATCGCGGACGTTTTGGATATGACGGTGGACGAAGCGGTCACGTTTTTCCGCGCCGTGCCGAAAATTTACGATCCGCTGTTCACGTTGACGGAAGTCGGCCTCGGCTACATCCGGCTCGGCCAGCAGGCGACGACGTTGAGCGGCGGCGAGGCGCAGCGCGTGAAGCTCGCGACCGAACTGGCACGCAAGGCGACCGGAAAAACTTTTTATATTTTGGACGAGCCGACGACCGGCCTCCATTTTCACGACGTGGCGAAATTGCTTGAAGTGCTTTTCAAACTCCGCGCGACGGGCAACACGTTGCTCGTCATCGAGCACAATCTCGACGTGATCAAAACGGCGGATTGGATTATTGACCTCGGCCCGGAAGGCGGTTCGGGCGGCGGAAAAATTGTCGCGGAAGGCCCGCCGGAAAAAATCGTCGAGTGCGCGGAAAGTTTTACCGGGCGTTATTTGAAAAGTGTTTTGAGTTGAGCGCAGGCGCGGGGGGGGGGGGG
>CAXUBD010000029.1:6220-16378 GCA_964249225.1 uncultured Verrucomicrobiota bacterium
CGCGTGTTCATTCGCCGTCAACTCGCGGACGAGCCGTCCGCGCTCCATTGATTTCCCGCTTTTGTCGCCTTGCCGCGTCGTTTAGATTCAACGCATGGCTTTTTCGTGGCGATGCTTTTTGGTTTTGCTCGCGCTGCTGTTGAGCGGCGAAAGAAATTTCGCGGCCGGCGCGCGGGAAAATCGCGCCTTGGCGGCGGCGGTCAGCGCGTTCAACACGGAAATGTATCCGCGCGCGGCGACAGAATTGGAACAGTTCATCCAGAAATATCCTGATTCCACCAACACGCCGAACGCCGTGCTGCTGCTCGCGCAGGCGGAATTCAAACAGGGAAAATTTACGAATGCCATGGCGGCGCTCACCAATAATTTTACGAAAGCGGGAGCGCTGGCGGACCAATACGCTTATTGGTCCGGCGAGGCACAATTCGCCAACAGCAATTTCTCCAGCGCGTTTGAAACCTTTATTTCGTTTCCAAAAAACTTCCCTGATTCGCCGTTGAAACTGCGCGTGGTCGTGGAGACGGCCTCGGCGTTGGCGCAACTCGGCGAGTGGCCGCAGGTCGGCGCGTTGCTAGAAGATACCAATGGCGTTTTTCAGCGCGCGTTGCAGATGGATGCGGCCAACGAACTGGTCTCGCGCGGACAATTGCTGCGGGCGCAGGCGAAATTTTTGCAAAAGGATTTCATTGGCGCGGCGGCGGTTTTGGCGGCGCTTAATTCGCAGACGCTCAAGCCAGAACTGGACTGGCAGCGCGCCTATTTGCTTTATCAAGTCAAATTCGCGGCGGGCGACCTGAACGCGGCGCTGGCGGCGACGACGAACCTGCTGCAAATCGCCAAGCTCAAAAGTGACGACGCCTTGCGCGCCGAAAGCGTAGCCCTGCGCGCGGAACTTTTGGAAAAAATGGAACGCGCCGACGACGTGATCGCCGCTTATCAAGAAAATCTGGCAACGAATGCGCCGGACGGACGACAGCGTGAAGCCATTTTGAAAATCGCCGCTTTGTCCATTGCGCAAAAACAATTTACGAACGCCGAGCAGTCGTTGGGAAATTTCATCGCGCAATTCACGAATTCGCCGGTGGCGGACGTGGCGCTGCTGACGCTGGGCGAATTGTATTTGAAGGATTACGCCGCGCAGCCAGCGGCGACAAATAATTTGTCGCTGGCGTCCGGCGCGTTCACGCAATTTCTCGGCGCGTTCACGAACAGCCCGCTGGCGGGCAAGGCGTTTTTGAATCGCGGCTGGTGCGACTGGCTCGCTTGGAAAATTTCCGGCGATGTTTCGGAAATTTCCAACAGCCTTTCAGATTTCAAAGCGGCGGCGCAGAAATTGCCGCCATCGGAAGACCTCGCCGTCGCGCGTTTCAAAATCGGTGACGCGCTGTTCGCGCAGAATGATTTTGCCGGCGCGTTGACGAATTATCGCGCGGTGCTGGACGGGTTCACGAATTTTCCCGCCGTCACGGCGGCGCTCGGCGAGCCGGCGCTTTACCAAAGTTTGCGCGCGAACGTGGCGTTGAATGATCTCCCGGGCGCGAGCGGCACGCTGGCGCGGATTTTAAAGAATTTTCCCGACGGCGATTTGTCGGACAACGCCATTTTGCTTTTCGGCGAAAACGTCGCGGATACCAGCCGGCCCGCCGCCGCGCGAAAATTATTCGAGCAGTTTGAAAAACAGTTTCCGGGTTCGGAATTGCGGCCGCAGGCGGAACTGGCCATCGCGCGCACTTACGAACAGGAACAAAACTGGCCGGCAGCGATCACCAATTACGAGAACTGGCTGAAATTGTTCCCGACGAATTCACTGCAGCCGCAGGCGGATTACGCGCTCGCGCTGGCGAACTTTCAGGCGGGAAATGAAACGAACGCGTTCGTGCAATTCACCAATTTCGTCGCGCAGTTTCCGACGAACGAACTCGCGCCGCTCGCGCAGTGGTGGGTGGCCGATCATTTTTACCGCGCGGCCGATTATTTTCACGCGGAATATTTTTACAAGGTTCTGTTCCAGACCTGGCCGTCGTCCGACCTCTCCGGGCAGGCGCGCATGATGGCGGGGCGCGCGGCGATGGGGCGGCCCGATTACGCGGACGCGATCCAGTATTTCACCGGCCTGATCAGCGACACGAATTGTCCGCCCGATCTGAAAGTGCAGGCGCAGTTCGCGTGGGGCAGCGCGCTGATGCTGTGGGATTCGCCCGACAAAAACAATCCGCTGAAGAATTATTCCGACGCGACCAATGTGTTCGTCCAGATTTGCCAGGCCTATCCGACGAACGAATGGGGCGCGCTCGCGTGGGGCGAAATGGGCGATTGTTATTTGCAATTGACGAATTATGACGCGGCCACGAACGCCTACGCGCAGGTTTTCAGCGCCAACTCACCGGCCAGCATTTCCGCGCGCAGCCGGGCGCAAATCGAATTTGGCATGGCGCTGGAAAAAAAAGCGGCTTTGGCTCAGGGCAATGACCAGACGAATCTGCTGCAATCGGCGTTGAATGACTGTTACCTCAAGGTGTTCGACACGTGGACGGGAAAAAATCTGCGCGCCGGCGAAGCGGCGGATCCGTTCTGGGTTCAAAAAGCCGGCTTGCAGGCGCTGCCCTTGATTGAAATGCTTGGCACTGGCAACCCCGATAAATTCATCAACCAGATGGAGGAATTGTTTCCGCAACTCAAGCCCTCGCTGGAAAAGAAACGCGGCGCGTTGACGCCGGCAAAAATTTGACACCGCCGTTTGACACGCGCCGCGCGCGCCTTTAAGTTCATAAAGAAAATGACAATGGAAACTGACATCGCGGAAAATGTGATTTCGCTGACGCCGGAAGCGGCGCACGAGGTGAAGTCAATTTTGACGAAGCCGGAGAACGCCGGGAAAAATCTGCGGATTTACGTCGAGCAAGGCGGCTGCTCCGGAATGCAATACGGCATGGTCTTCGACGAAAAGCGCGACGGCGACCTCGCCTCCGAACAGCACGGCGTGGAAGTTTTGGTTGACCCAATCAGCGCGCAATATCTGCGCGGAACGCTGGTGGATTTCAGCGACGCGCTGACGGCGGGCGGTTTTAAAATTTCCAATCCGAACGCGAAGCAAAGTTGCGGTTGCGGAAAATCATTTGAGGCTTGAGCGGAAATTGATCAACCCGCGCAGGCTTAACAACGCCGTTCAGTGTGATGCTGAACGGCTTTTTTGTTTTCCAAATTCAAATCCAGTTTTTACGGATGAGCCACATTTTGATAAGTTGCGTCAGGCCGACGTAGCAAAATAATGTCGCCAGCAAAATCGGCCAAAATTGCCACGGCAACGGGACGAAGCGCAGCCCGCTGGCGATCGGCGAATACGGCAGATACGCGCCGATCGCCATGATGAGGATGGTCGTCAGAGTGAGTTGCCAGCTCGCGCGCGATTGCACGAACGGAATCAAGTTTGTGCGGATGACATGGATGATGAGCGTCTGCGTCATCAGCGATTCGACAAACCAGCCGGTGTTGAACAGCGCGGCGGCGTAGGTGTGGTTGGGGTCAGCGGCATGCGCAAAACGCGCCGCGAGTTCTGGCGGCGGCACGAGGCCGAGGTTGCTGCATTTGAAATAAAACCACATGACGCAAAAAGTCGTGTAATCGAAAATGGAACTGATCGGCCCGATGAAAAGGATGAACTTTGCGATTTCGCCCATCTGCCATGGGCGCGGCTTGGCGATGTATTGCGCGGCGACGTTGTCCGTCGGAATCGGCACCTGCGAAAAATCGTAGAGCAGATTGTTCGTGAGCAGTTGGATCGTCTGGATCGGCAGAAATGGAAACCATGCGCTCGCGCCGAGCATGCTGAACATGTTTCCGAAATTGGAACTCGCGCCCATGCGGATGTATTTCATGATGTTCGCGAAAACTTTGCGGCCTTCGAGCACGCCTTCTTCGAGCACCATCAGGTTTTTTTCGAGCAAAATCATGTCGGCGGATTCCTTGGCGATGTCCACCGCCGTGTCCACGGAAATGCCCACGTCCGCCGCACGCAACGCGGGCGCGTCGTTGATGCCGTCGCCCATGAAGCCGACGACGTGGCCTTTTTTCTGGAGCGCCTGCACGACGCGCTTTTTGTGCGCTGGCGAAAGCCGCGCATAAACATCCATGGAATCAATCACGTCGGCCAGTTCCGCGTCTGACATTTTTTCCACGTCGTTGCCGAGCAGGATTTTTTCGGCGTTGATGCCGACTTCCGTGCAGACTTTACGCGTGACCAGATCGTTATCGCCCGTCAAAACTTTCACCGTCACGCCGTGCTGGCGCAGCGCGGCGATGGCGGTTTTGGCGGAATCCTTGGGTGGATCGAGAAACGCCAGATAGCCCGTCAACACAAGGTTTTCTTCATCGGCCTTGGAACACGCGCCGCGCTTGTCCATTTTTTTGCTGGCGATGGCCAGCACGCGAAAACCGTCTTCGCTCAACGAATTGACCTGCTCGATCAGATTGCCGACGAGAATCGGCTCCATCTCAAAAATTTCGCCGTCACTCTCGAAGTGCGTGCATTTTTTGAAAACGGATTCCGGCGCGCCCTTGGTCAGCAATTGCTGCTCGCCGTCGGCAGTTTCGACGACGACGGACATCATGCGGCGCGAAAAATCGAACGGGATTTCGTCCACCTTGGAAATTTTTTCGACGCCCAATTCGCGGTGTAGTTCCGTGTATTTCAAAACCGCGCGGTCCAGAACATTTTTCAATCCCGTCTGGAAATGGCTGATGAGATAGGCGTCGCGCAAAACTTCTTCGCTTTCGTTTTTGAAAACGTCCACATGCAGTTCAAGGATGACGTGGTCAATCGTGAGCGTTCCCGTTTTGTCCGTGCAAAGCACGTCCATCGCGCCGAAGTTCTGGATGGAATTGAGTTTCTTGACGATGACTTTTTTCTTCGACATTGCCAGCGCGCCTTTCGAGAGGCAGACCGAGACGATCATCGGCAGCATTTCCGGCGTGAGGCCGACGGCGATAGCCAGCGCGAAGAGAAAAGTTTCATTGCCCCAACTGTGCTTGGTGAAGCCGTTGATGAAAAAAACCATCGGCGACATTACCGCCATGAAACCGATCATCAGCCAGACGAAGCGTTTGACGCCCTTGTCGAACGCCGTGTCCGGCTGCGCGGCGGCGAGGCTGCTGGCCATTTTGCCGAAATACGTCTGTGCGCCCGTGGCCACGATGACCGCCGTGGCGGCGCCGCTTTCCACACTGGTGCCGAGAAAACAGAGATTCGTGTGTTCGATGATGGAAATGTTCGGCCGCGCGTCGCGCAAATCGGTTTTTTCCACCGGCAGCGATTCGCCGGTCAGCGTGCCTTGAATGAGGAATAAATCTTTCGCGGAAATCAAACGCACGTCGCCGGGAATCATGTCGCCGGCGGAGAGTTTCACCACGTCGCCGGGCACGAGGTCTTTGAGCGGGATTTCTTTCGGCTGGCCGTCACGCAGCGCCGTCGCCGTGACCTTGATCATCGCCTTGAGTTTGGCCGCCGCGTTGTCGGCCTTCGTTTCCTGGATCAGGCGCAGCATCACCGCCAGCATGATCATCCCGACCATCACCGAACCGCCGATGTAGTCGCTCGCTTCGCTGGCCGTCGCAAACGTGATGGTGGCGATGATCGCCAGCAAAATGACCAGCGGATTGCGCACGGCCACCCAGAGGCGCAACAGCCAGCCGTGCTGTTTTTCCGGCCCGACTTCATTCGGGCCATATCGCACAAAACGCGCGGCGGCTTCCGTTTCGCTCAAGCCCGATGGCGAAGTGTTGAGCTGTTCCAGAACGGCGGCGGCTTCCTGTATCGCGGCGTCATGGACGACATCGGAATTTTTTTGGTTCGCAGAAATTTTTGGATTGGGCATAAACAAATTGTCGCGGCAATCTCGGACGCAAAATACTACGGGCGAAATTCGTTTGCCAGCTTTGGCTCGTTACTTTTCAAAATTTTTTTCCCGGGTTGACCTTAAGCATGGCACGCCTTAAGTTGAAACTGTTCGGGGAGCCAAATCACCGCGAGGTGACGCTGAGAGTTTGACGCGCGAGCGCCAATGACCCGTGAACTTGATACCGGATAATGCCGGCGCAAGAAATCAAAACCACTCTCCGGCTCTTCGTCGCAAAATTATGATCGCATCCAAAGACTCATTCGAACCGCACAGCAGCGAACAACTGCCCAACAGCAAAAAAGTTTTTGTCGAAGGCACAATTCACAAAAATGTGCGCGTGCCGATGCGCGAAATTGAATTGGGCGACACGAAGTCTTACACCGGTGCGGTCGAAAAAAATGCGCCCGTGCGCGTTTATGATTGCAGCGGGCCGTGGGGTGACCCGAATTTTTTCGGCAAGTCGGATGAAGGTTTGCCCGCGCTGCGTGCGGATTGGATTTTGAAACGCGGCGATGTCGCCGAATATTCCGGGCGCGAGGTGAAGCCGATGGACAACGGCTATCTTTCCGGCAAGCACGCGGAGTTCGCAAGCAAGGCGGAGAAAAACCGCCTCGTGGAATTTCCCGGCTTGCTCGGCCAGCGCCGTCGTCCGCTGCGCGCGAGCCAAGGTCATCCGGTCACGCAGCTTTGGTATGCGAAGCAAGGCATCATCACGCCGGAAATGGAATTCATCGCCATCCGCGAGAACATGAAAATTGCGAATTGCGAATTGCGGATCGCAGATTTGGCAAAAGACAACAAGCGAGCCGATTTGGGCAAACAGCATTCCGGTTCAAGCCAGCTTGCCAGCAGCGAATATTCACCGTCCGTTTTCAAAAAATTTCCGCAACGCATTCCAAAAGAAATCACGCCGGAATTCGTCCGCAGCGAAGTCGCCGCCGGACGCGCGATCATTCCGTCGAACATCAATCATCCTGAACTTGAGCCAATGATCATTGGTCGAAATTTTCTCGTTAAAATAAATGCGAACATCGGCAACAGCGCCGTCGCGTCGAGCATCGAGGAAGAAGTTGAAAAAATGCGCTGGGCGACGAAATGGGGCGCGGACACCGTGATGGATTTGTCCACGGGAAAAAACATCCACGCCACGCGCGAATGGATTTTGCGTAACTCGCCCGTGCCCATCGGCACCGTGCCGATTTATCAGGCGCTCGAAAAAGTCGGTGGCAAGGCCGAGGAACTCACTTGGGAAATTTACCGCGACACGCTCATCGAACAGGCGGAGCAGGGCGTGGATTATTTTACAGTTCACGCGGGAGTTTTGTTGCGCTTCATTCCGATGACGGCGCGGCGCATGACGGGGATTGTTTCGCGCGGCGGCTCGATTCTCGCTAAATGGTGCCTCGCGCATCATCAGGAAAATTTCACTTACACGCATTGGGACGAGATTTGCGAAATCATGGCCGCGTATGATGTTTCATTTTCCATCGGCGACGGTCTTCGTCCCGGCTCGATTGCCGATGCGAATGATGAAGCGCAATTTGGCGAATTAAAAACGCAGGGCGAACTCACCGAACGCGCATGGGCGCACGGCGTGCAAGTGATGAACGAAGGTCCGGGCCACGTTCCGATTCACATGATTGAAGAGAACATGGCGAAGCAACTCGAGTGGTGTCACGAAGCGCCGTTCTACACGCTCGGCCCGCTGACGACGGATATCGCGCCCGGTTACGATCACATCACCAGCGGCATCGGGGCGGCGATGATCGGCTGGTATGGCTGCGCGATGCTTTGCTACGTCACGCCCAAGGAACACCTCGGCTTGCCGAACAAAAAGGACGTGAAAGACGGCGTTATCACCTACAAGATCGCGGCACACGCGGCGGATTTGGCGAAAGGACATCCGGGCGCACAATATCGTGACAACGCCATCTCCAAGGCGCGCTTTGAATTCCGCTGGGAAGATCAATTTAATCTGTCGCTCGATCCCGTGACCGCGCGCGAATTCCACGACGAAACGCTCCCGCAGGAAGGCGCCAAGACCGCGCATTTTTGTTCAATGTGCGGCCCGCATTTTTGCTCGATGAAGATCACCGAAGACGTCCGCAAATACGCCGCCGAACAAGGCATCGCCGAGGAAGCGGCGCTGAAGCAAGGCATGGAAGCGAAGTCGAAAGAGTTTGTGGAAAAAGGAAACGAGCTTTACGCAAAGGCATGAATTACGTGAACAATGTTTTTCTCAAAACGGTCTTTCAATGCCGCGAGAAATTCTTCACGTTACAACGGCAGGGGATTTCGCGGCTCATTGAAAATCTAAATTTTGCCAGCGAATCCGGCTTCTGAAAATTTCTTTTCCAACGAACGCGCGTTGGCGATGGCCGAGCCATCGGCCGTGTTGTTGAAATAAATAAACACCTCGTGCGCGCCGCTGGCGGAAACTTTTTGCGCCCACGACGCGAGTTCTTCTTCGGAATGCGGATCGTAGAACCAACGCGTCGGCCCGTGGAAGCGGACGTAAATGGTGTCGGCGGTGACAATCAAATCGCGCGGTAGCTTCGGCGCGCTGACAGAGCAGAAAATGATTTTGTGTTTTTTCAGCGCGGCAAAAACTTCCGGCGTCCACCAGCTCGCGTGACGAAATTCCAGAACATTTTTATGCGTGGAATCGAGTTGCGACAAAATCATTTCGAGCCGTTCACGCGTGTATTCGAAATTTGGCGGCAGTTGAAAAAGGAAGCAGCCCATCTTCGGGCCGAGCACATCGGCGATCTGATAAAATTCGCGGATCAAATCCTGCGTGCCTTGAAAGCGTTTGTTGTGAGTGATGAGGCGGTTGACTTTGACGGAATAACGAAAATTTTCCGGCGCCTGGCGTTTCCAAGTTTTGATTGTCGCCGGTTTTGGCCAGCGATAAAATGGCGCGTTAAGTTCGACGGTGCGAAAATGCTGCGTGTAATGCCCGAACCATTTGTGCGACGGCAATTCTTTCGGATAGAATGCGCCATGCCAGTCGCGATAAAACCAGCCGGAAGTGGCGATGTGAGTTTGCACGCGCCAACTTACTTCATCCGGCGAAAAAGCAAAATCCGCCGTGCCGTTGCGCGGAAATCATCGGGCGGAGCGGGCGACACGAACTTCGACGCGATAGGAAATTCTCACGAGCAAATCGCCGCGTCCGCCGCGCGGTCTGGGCAAGCCTTCGCCGGCGATGCGAATGATTTCTCCGCGCGAAACGCCGCGCGGAATTTGCACGCGCAGCATGGTGCCGGAAATTCCACGAACCATTTCCACGCCGCCTTGTGTGGCGCGTTCCGGTTTGATTTTCAGATCGCAGCGCAAATCCGAGCCGCGCGCTTTGAATCGGAAGTTTGGCAGCGGTTTCACGCGCAGTTGCAAGAAGCCATCGGCAAACGGCTCGTTGCGCGGAAAACGAAAGCGCGTTCCCGGCGCGGTTTCCGGCGGAATGACGAGTTCGTAAATTTCCGGGCCGTTTGGATTGGCGGGATCATTGACGCGAATTTCGCGCGTCGTGCCGCGCAGGAAATCTTCGAGGCGCAGGTTTACTTCCTGCGAAATGTTCCGTTCTATTTTTCCAGCGCAAGCTTTGCCGGCAATTTTTTTTGAAGCATCGAGTTCGTGGTCGTAAGCCCGTCGAAGTTCAGCGTCGCTCAAAATTTCGTGCGCGGCATTTAATTCCTGCGTGCGTGCGATTGCCGCGGGCGAATTTGGATTTAAGTCGGGATGATGCTGCTTGGCAAGCAGCCGGTAGGCGGCGCGGATTTGCGCGCGGGTGCAGCGGCGGTCGAGGCCGAGCGTGGCGTAATGATTTTTTCCCGCGCGTTGCAATTCCCGAAGTTATCGTGCGCTGACGCCGGTGTCAGCTTCATTGCGCGCGGTCGAAATCTTTTTGTCCGGCGGAAGGAGTTGCGCGCCTTTGAGCAGGCGGCAGAAATCTTTTTTGCTGGTGAGGTGTTTCGCGCCTTCCTTGCCGGCGAGGCGGGTCAGGGATTTGTATTCCACTTCGAGCCGTTCGAGGCGCACGATGCGGATGAATGCTTTTTCCTTTTTCCAGATTTGGCCCTGGCACAATTTCATATGGTGTTGCGGGTCACGCGCGGACACTGGCCGCGCGATAGTTGGCGAAGGAATCTGTCTCTCCTGATTTTTGCATCAGGAGAGACAGCGGAAGGCAGGAATTACTTCTTTTTTCCGGCGGCGGATTTCGCGGCCACGGCGGCGCTTTTCTTGGAGCTGTCGCTGCTGG
>CAXUBD010000029.1:16388-17045 GCA_964249225.1 uncultured Verrucomicrobiota bacterium
TGGATTGTTTCTGCGTGGATTTTTTCTGGTTGGATTTCGGGGATTTGTCGCCCATAATTTTATTTTTTTCGCGGGTTGACCGGCCTGCGGAATTTTAGTTTCTCCGAAGGGAAGGGGCATCATGCGCGCGCCGATGGGCATTGTAAACAACCGTTGCGAAATTATTTTGTGCCGGAATATTTTCTTCGCGGACGCTTGCGCGCTGCGGGCGGCCAAAAAGAAACTTGCCGATACTTGTTGCTATTGCGGCGGGATGAGCGATGCTGTCCGCGTCTGTTAGATAGCTAGTCTCTTTCAAGGCATGGTGAATCTTCAAGTGAACTCAGTTCAGTGATGATTTTAAACCCGAAGTTCGGGAACAGTCTCGGAAAGCAACGGTTAGTCGGACAGTAAAACATCACATGAGCAATAAATTATTCGTAGGAAATCTTTCCTTCAATACCACTGAAAACGACTTGAACGACGCGTTTGCCGCGTTCGGTTCCGTCACGGAAACCAACCTGATGATGGATCGCATGACCAATCGCCCCCGCGGCTTTGGTTTCGTGACCATGAGTTCGGCGGAAGAAGCGCAGAAGGCCATCGAAGGCTTGAACGGCAAGGAAATTGACGGTCGCGCCCTCACGGTCAATGTGGCGCGTCCGTCAATTTCCTTGC
>CAXUBD010000030.1:0-16473 GCA_964249225.1 uncultured Verrucomicrobiota bacterium
GGCGCGACGGAAATAATTTTTGTGATTTGCCGGCTGACAAGTTTGGAGACGAAGGATTTTCTGCCGACGCCTTCGCCTTTTTTGCCGAATTCCAGATCGCCATAAAGCAGGCTGCCGATGACGGCCGTGTCCGGATTGTAAAAAGTTTTTTCGTCGTAGCCCGTTTCCATGGCGCCGGCGGCGCGCACGCCGAGTTGCGCGGCGAGCGCAAAAAATCCCGACGCGCGCAAATCGTCCGCATGCTTGTCCCAGATAATAATATTTTGTTTTGGCAAACCGGCCTCGAGCAATCCGTGGACAATCGCCGCGACGACGGCGGGCCGCGTGCCGCTCATGGCTCCGGCGTTGGAATAAACTTTGATGCCGACGACGTCCTGGGTGGAGATGAGGCTGCGCCATGCGTTGGTCGTCGTGTTCTGGCCGGTGAGATTTTTTATGCCGCGATCCATCATCGTTTGGACGACGCTTTCGTCCGGCTGAAGTTCAAACGTGGCGTTCGGATTTTCGACGATGACGACGCGCGCCGACGCATTGGTCGAAGTGAAGGCAAATAAGTTACCCGCCCGAAGTGAAAATCCTAAAATCAAACTCATTGCCAACAGGAGGTGACAAGCGATGGGCGACGGGTGACGGGAAACATAAGATTCCTGCCACTGGTCACTCGGCGCCCGCCACATTTTATTCGCGTTTCTTGACACTTTAAGTAGCGAATGCTAACACCATCGCCAATGTTGGCCAAAAAAAATCGGACATTTCGCGCCGCGATGGTTTTTCTGGCGCTGGCGGTTTTCGTGGCGGGCTGCACGCCGCCGGGACCGCGCGCGTTGCTTGCGGGTAAAAAATATCTGGAGCGCGGCGATTACGACGCGGCGGTGGCGGAATTAAAAACCGCCACGACGTTGCTGGCGACGAACGCGCAGGCTTGGAATTATCTCGGTGTCGCATGCCAGCGCGACGGCCAGGCCGCGGACGCGGTGAACGCTTATCAGCGTGCGCTGTCGCTTGACCGCGATTTGGTCGAGGCGCATTACAATCTCGGCTGTCTCTGGCTGGATCAAAATAATCTGGACGCGGCGAAAACGGAATTCACCGCCTACACGTTGCGGCGCAGCAACGCGCCGGAAGGCTGGCTGAAACTCGGCGCGGCGCAGCTTCGCAGCGGCGAAATTGTTCCGTCGGAAAAAAGTTTCAGCACCGCGCGTTACCTTGACACGAACAATGCCGAGGCCCTGAACGGCCTCGGCCTCGCGCGCATCCAGCGCGGACGTCCGCGCGAGGCGGCGGAATTTTTCAGCGCCGCCATCCAGTATCATCCCGATTACGCGCCGGCCATTTTAAATCTGGCGACGGTGGCCCAGCAATATTTGCATGATAACAAACTGGCGTCGCAAAATTACCGTGCATATCTGGCCATGACGCCGCGCCCGGCGAATTGGGATGAAGTGAACGCCGCCGCCAACACCATTGACCAGCCGGTGACAGCCGCCGTTGCCGCGCCGCCGGCCACGAATCCAAACCCGCCGGTCGCGCCCGCGCCGGTCGCCTTGAACGTGATCAGGACGCCGACACCGCCGGTCGTTCATCCCGTCGCTTCATCGAAAGCGCCCGCGCCCGTGCGAACTTATTCCAGCCCGCCACCGTCGCATCCGCAAGTCGTCAAAGTCCAGCCGGAGCAGCCGATCGCCGCCACGCCAACGCCGCAGGGCACGACCGCCGAACCTTTGGTGGACGCGCCGCCGGAAACGGCGCCGGCCAAAAAAACAGGTGTGTGGCACAAACTGAATCCGGCGCACTGGTTTGGTTCATCCAAGCCGGAAAAAAATTATGACGAAAACGGCGTCACGCCATTGCCGGTAACGGCCCCGGCCAAAAACCGCGTCGAATCGGTTCCCTTGTTGCCGGCGAATTACACCTCGCCGACGGTGGTGGCGCCGGTCGAGGCCAAACCGGTCAGGATCATCCCGGCCGCGCCGCCGACGTTTCCGCATTATTTATATTTGTCACCGCGCCGACCAGATGCCGGCGACCGGCGGTCCGCGTCCGGCGCGTTCACCAAGGCGCGCGAGTTGGAACAGGATGGAAAATGGCCGGACGCGATGCAGTCGTATCAGCAGGCCGCGCAAATGGATCCGGGCTGGTTTGAGGCGCAATACAATTTCGGGGTGCTGGCGTATCGCGCGCAAAATTACCGGACGGCGCTGGCGGTTTACGAGACGGCGCTGGCGATCCAGCCGGATTCCGCCGACGCGCGCTACAATTTCGCGCTGGCGCTCAAGGCGGCGGGCTATGCGCCCGACGCGGTGAACGAACTGAAAAAAATCGTCGCGGCCAATCCCGGCGAAGTGCGCGCGCAGCTGGCACTGGGTAATCTTTATGCGCAGCAGTTGCGCGACCCGGCGCGGGCGCGGGCGCATTATTTGAAAGTGCTGGAACTGGACCCGCGCAATCCGCAGGCGACCGACATCCGTTTCTGGCTGGCGTCAAATCCGCCCTGAGAACCTGAAGTGAATTAACTGGCGTTTTGGGTGGAAGGAATTAAAATCAATCCCATGATTGCAGCGGCGACAAAATCCATGGCTTTGAGTGACGTGCCGTTCAACTGGTTTGATCTGGCATTGGTGGCGTTGCTGATTTTCGGATTTTTTCGCGGGCGCAAGAACGGCATGTCCAAGGAAATCCTGCCGTTGTTCCTGTGGCTGGCGCTGGTTTTGGCCGGCGCTTTCCTTTACAAACCGGTGGCGCAACTGCTGGTAAACTATGCGGGACTGAAAAGCGTCACCAGCACTTTCATCCTCGCTTATTTCATCATCGCGTTCGTGGTGTTCCTCGTGTTTTCTTTTTTCAAAAGGATTTTCAAGGAGAAACTTGGCGGCAACAATTTTTTCGGCAGCAGCGAATATTATCTGGGGATGATCGCCGGCTTCCTCCGTTACGCGTGCATCCTTATTTTTTTCCTGGCCCTGCTGAACGCGCCGTATTATTCCGCCGCGGAAATCCAGGCAAAAAAAGATTACAACGCGCGCTGGTTTGGCGGCGGCCTGCAAGGCTACAGCGGCAATTACATTCCCGATTTGCAGACCGTGCAGGAAAGCGTTTTCAAAAAATCCCTGCTCGGCCCGCATCTCAAGGATTATCTGGGCATTTTGCTGATCGAAACTGATTCGGCGGGCGGCAACAAGAAACCGCCGGTCAAGACGCCCATCATTCACATCGGCAATTAACGGCGCGTTCGTGCTGCGCCGCCGAACGCATGGCCGGAATTTCCCCCGCAACCCTCGAACGCATCCGCGCCGCCAGCGACATCGTGGACGTCATCGGCGCGGCGCTGCCGCTCAAGCGTGCGGGCGCGAACTTCACCGCGCTCTGCCCGTTTCACAAGGAAAAAACGCCGAGCTTCAACGTCAATCCGCACAAGCAGATTTTCCATTGCTTCGGCTGCCACAAAGGCGGCGACGTTTTTACGTTCGTCAAAGAATACGAAAACATCGGCTTCGTGGACGCCGTGCGCCGCCTCGCCGAGCGCGCGAAAATTCCGCTCGAATTTGACAACAATCCCGCCGAGCAACAATCGCGTCATCTCAAAGATCAACTGCTTGAAATCCACGAAAAAATCACGCAACGCTGGCAGAATTGTCTGCTCAACGAAGCCGCCGGACAAACCGCGCGCGATTATTTGCAGAAGCGCGGCGTGTTTGCCGAGGCGATAAAATTATTCCGTCTGGGCGCTGCGCCCGAACTTTGGGACGACACGGTGAATTGGGCGAAAAGTAAAAATTACGAACTGCCCCTCGTCGAAAAAGCCGGACTGATTATCCGCAAGGAAGAAACTGGAAATTTCTACGACCGTTTTCGCGGGCGATTGATGTTTCCAATTTGCGATGAGCAAGGCCGGGTGATCGGTTTCAGCGGACGCATTTTGTCCGGCGACGAAAAAACCGCGAAATATGTCAACTCGCCGGAGACGGCGATTTTCACCAAAAGCAAAGTTTTTTTCGGCCTCGACAAATCAAGACGCGCGCTGCTCGACGCGCAATCCGCCATCGTCTGCGAAGGCCAGTTGGATTTGATCGCGTGTTTCATGGCCGGCGTGCAAAACATCGTCGCGCCGCAAGGCACGGCCTTCACCGATCAGCACGCGCGGATTTTGAAACGCTATGTGAATGAAGTTGTTTTGTGTTTCGATTCCGACGAAGCCGGGCAAAACGCCGCCGTCCGTTCGCTTGACCATCTGCTTGCGTCTGGTCTGGCCGTGCGGGTCGCCGTCGTGCCCGCGCCGCACGACCCGGACAGTTTCATCAAAAATTTCGGCGGCGAAAAATTCCGCGAACTGGTTCAAAACGCCGACGGATTTTTTGATTATTTTCTCAATCGTCTTTGTTCGCAAAACGAAATCAATTCCGACAAAGGCCGCATCGCGGTTTTGCGCGGCATGGCCGAGGCCGTCCACAAAACCGGCAACGGCGTGCTCGTGGATAAATACGCGCAAAAAACCGCTCTGCGACTGGGCGTTTCGCCGGAAGCCGTCCGCAAAGAATTTTCCAAATTCAAAGTTCAGGGATCACAGTCTAACGTTCAAAAGCCGGACGAAACGCCGGTCGCTGAACCGCAAAACCTGAACCCGCCGTCGCCGCACGAGTTTCATCTGCTCAAACTGCTTTTGCTGCACGACGATTTGGCCGCGTGGACGGCGTTGCATTTGGACGAGAATTGGATTTCAAACGCGTCCGTCCGGCAAATTGTCCAGCAGCGATTGGCCGCGCAGACAAATGAAAATTGGAAAAACCTCGCGGCCTTTTTGAACGAATGCGATTCAGCGGAAATGAAAAATTTGATTACGGAAGCCGTCGCCGAAGACCGGAAAATTCCCAATCCCGAAACGCAACTGGCCGACGTTACTTTAAAATTGCGCAATCAATTCCTTGACCGGCAAATCGCCGCGTTGACGCAAAAGAGCAACCAGCCGGAAATTTCCGACGCGGAAAAAATCAGATTCCTGCGCGAACAACAAATCTTGCGCGAACAAAAACGCGCGCCGCTTGGCTCAAAATAAAAACCGCAGATTTTGCGATTACTGCAGATTTTAATCGGCGTAATCCGCGCAATCTGCGGAAAAAATAAATTTGAAATTATTTCGCGCCCTGGTCAATCCACGCGCGGATCAAACCGATTTGTTCGGGCGTGAGCGGCTTGGAGCCTTTGCCCCGGGGCATGAACGTGTCGGGATCGCCCAAGTGCGCGACGCTCAAAACCAGATCGCTGTGCGCGCTGTCGCCCACGGCGATAACTTTGCCGTCGCGATCGCCTTTGAGCACGCCCTGAAGCGTGTCGAGCGATAATTTGGCGCCCTGTTTTGGTTTCGTGCTGTCATGACATTTCACGCAGGCGTCGGCAAAAATGGGTTTGATGTCCGTTGCGTAAGTTACGCCGGTCTTGGTCGCGGCGGGCGGCAATGTGGCGTCATCGGCCATGACGACAATGGCGGATCCGAAAATGGCGGCAAACGAGAGGGCGGTGATTTTGGTCATGGTTTTCATTTTAATTTTGGTTGCGCAACAATTCTGCATGTAGAACGCCCGAAACGTCAAAAAGTTTCAATCAAAAAATTTCCGCGCGGACGCGCCACTTGCGGACGAATGGTAATTGCGCCAGTCTGGACAGCATGAACAGCGACCATTTTTCCAACGCCGCGCTCGTGGTTCTGGGTCACGGAACGGTTTTGAACGACCTTTCCGCCGCGCCGGTTTTTCAGCACGCAGCGGAACTGCGTCGCCGGAAAATTTTCGCGGAAGTGCGCGAGGCGTTCTGGAAACAGGAACCGCACGTGAAAAAAGTGCTCGTGGAAATGTCCGCGCCGAGAATTTTTATCGTCCCGCTTTTCATCAGCGAAGGTTATTTCAGCACGGAAATCATTCCGAAAGAACTCGGTTTCAGTTTTCCTGAAAACTTGAAACTTAAAACTCAAAACGCAGAACTGTTTTATTGTTTGCCCGTCGGCTCGCATGACTCGATGACAAAAGTGATTCTGGCGCGGGCAAAAGAAGTCGCGGAAAAATTTCCGTTCCCGCGCGCGCCGAAAAATTCCGATACGACACTGCTCATCGCCGGTCACGGCACCGGACGCAACGCCAATTCCCGCAAGGCCGTCGAGCGGCAGGTGGAATTGATCCGCGCACTGAACATTTACGCGGATGTTGGCGCAGTTTTCATGGAAGAAACTCCGTTCATCAAAGGCTGTCACGAGAATGTGAAAACCAAAAATATTATCGTCGTGCCGTTTTTCATCAGCGATGGCTTGCACGCGGTCGAGGACATTCCCGTTTTGCTGGGCGAGCCGGAACGCATCGTTAAAGAACGTCTCGCCGACGGCCAGCCGACCTGGCGTAATCCCACCGAAAAAAATGGCAAGCTTGTCTGGTATTCGCCCGCCGTCGGTAGCGATCCAGGAATGGCCGATGTGATTTTGGAACGCGTGCGCGAAGCGGCGAGATAATTTTATGAACAAACTTCGTTTTGGAATCATCGGTCCCGCGCGCATCGCGCGGAAAAACTGGCGCGCGATTTTTCACAGCGGCAATTGCGAAGTCGCCGCCGTCGCCAGCCGCGACCTTGAGCGCAGCCGCAAATTCATTGCTGAATGCCAGGCGCAAGTTCCTTTTGCGACTGCGCCGGCGACGTTCGGCAGTTACGAAGAATTGCTCGCCGCAAAAAATATTGACGCGGTTTATATTCCGCTGCCGACCGGTTTGCGCAAGGAATGGGTTTTGCGCGCGGCAAATTCCGGCAAGCACGTCGTCTGCGAAAAACCTTGCGCCGTCAGCGCGCGCGACCTCGAAGAAATGATTTCCGCCTGCCGCAAAAACCGCGTGCAGTTCATGGACGGCGTGATGTTCATGCACAACCGCCGTCTCGGCCAGATTCGAGAAAAACTGGACGACGGGAATTCCGTCGGCCAGATCAAACGCATCACGTCGCATTTCAGTTTTCTGGGCGCGGAAGATTTTATGCGCGCGAACATCCGCGCCAGCCGCGCGCTTGAACCCGCCGGCTGCCTCGGCGATCTCGGCTGGTATTGCCTCCGTTTCGCGCTCTGGACGATGAATTGGCAGATGCCATGTCACGTTGACGGAAAAATCATTTCGCGCGCGGCGAATGATCCTGACGGCGTGCCGGTGGAATTTTCCGGCGAACTTTTTTTCGCCGGCGGCGTTTCGATGGGGTTTTACTGTTCATTTGTTGCGGCCAGCCAGCAGACGATCAACATTGCCGGCACGAAAGGATTTTTGAACATGCACGATTTCGTGAATCCTTTTCGCGGCGAACCCGCCTTTGAAACCGGCCACATTCAACTTCACGGCAATGATGGCAATCCTTTCACCAAACCGGTTTCGCAGCCGTTTCCGTTCATCGAATCCGGCGACAATCCGGCGACGGCGCAGGAGGCAAATATGTTCCGTAACTTTGCAAACCAGATTTTTTCCGGCCAACTCAATGAAGACTGGCCGGAAATCGCCTTGAAAACGCAGCAAATCCAGGATGCGTGTCTGGCCGTTGCGCGGAACAAGCTTGAAACTTGAAACTCGAAACTTGAAACTGACCGCGTGCAGTTTCAGAAAATCACCATCATCGGCGTCGGTCTGCTCGGCGGCTCAATCGGGCTGGCTGCGAAGAAGCGTCGTGTCGCCGTAGAAATTGCCGGATTCGTCCGCAGCAGAAAAAGCGTTTCTGATTGCGAAAAATTCGGTGCGACTGATTTTGCCACCACCGATTTGCTCGCCGCCGTATCCAATTCTGATTTGATCATTCTTTGCACGCCGCTCGCGCAAATGCTTCCGCTCGCAAAACAATTTCTGCCCGCGCTCAAACGTGGCGCGATTGTCACCGATGTCGGCAGCGTAA
Source organism: uncultured Verrucomicrobiota bacterium (assembly GCA_964249225.1). GTDB lineage: Bacteria > Verrucomicrobiota > Verrucomicrobiia > Limisphaerales > UBA11358 > UBA11358. The sequence goes on from CAXUBD010000030.1 coordinate 7,897, forward strand.
AAGCCGGAGTCGTGCGCGAACTGGAATCGCTCATCCAAAAATCAGGCGCGCATTTTGTCGGCGGTCATCCGATGGCCGGCGCGGAAAAAACCGGCGTCGCCGCCGCGCGCGAAAATCTTTTTGAGAATGCTGTCTGTGTTTTGACGCCGAGCAAAAAATCCAATGTCGTCGCAATTCGCAAACTGGAACAATTCTGGCAATCGCTCGGCGCGCGCATTTTGAAAATGGACGCTGCGCAGCACGATTTGCTCGTCAGCCGTTCCAGCCATTTGCCGCACGTCGTCGCGGCGACGCTGGCGAATCTGGTTTTGAATCCGGCCAGCCCAAAACAACAGGCGGCACTTTGCGCCAATGGTTTTCGCGACACGACGCGCATCGCGTCCGGCTCGCCGGAAATGTGGCGCGACATCGCGCTGGCCAATCGCAAAAATCTTTCACAATCGGTGGATGCGCTTGTCGCGGAATTTAAAAAATTCCAAGCGGCGTTGAAAAAATCCGACGCTGGAAAAATCGCAAGTTTTTTTGAAACGGCAAAGTTGCGCCGTGATAATTGGCGCGCGCATTCGGCTTCAACTTCTTCGGAATAATGGCACTTCCAGATTTAATTGAAATTGTCCCGCTCGATAAACCCGTGCGCGCGGAAATCACCGTGCCCGGCTCGAAGAGCATCACGAACCGCGCGCTGATTCTTGCCGCGCTGGCAGACGGCGAAGTCACGCTCACCGGCGCGCTGTGGAGCGAGGACACGCAGATCATGGTCGAGTGTTTGCAGAAACTTGGATTTGAGATTCGCGTCGAAAATGACCCGGCGGAATTTTGCAATCGCACGATCACGGTCAAGGGACTCGGCGGAAAAATTCCGAACGCGGGAACGATTGAAAAACCGCTGGAACTTTTTGTGGGCAATGCGGGGACGGCGGCGCGGTTTTTGTCGGCGTTCGTTTGTCTGGGCAATGGCGTTTATCGTTTGAGCGGCGTGGCGCGAATGCACGAACGTCCGCAGTCGGCGTTGTTTTCGGCGTTGCGCGAACTTGGTTATCGCGTCGAATCGGAAAATGGGAATGACAAATTGCCTGTAATCATTAGCCACAGAGTCACAGAGAACACAGAGAAAAAATCTGACTCTGTGTCCTCTGTGCCTCTGTGGCAAAAACAATGCAAAGTGAGCATCGAAGAAAGTTCGCAGTTCGCGTCGGCGCTGTTGCTTTGCGCGAAGGTTGGGAATTGGAAAGTTGAAGTCGTTGGCGAGAACGCGGAGGAATCGCCTTACGTTGAAATGACCAGACAAATTTGTAATTTCGGTTTGGTTTTGCGCCCTCAATTTGAGGGAATTCAACTTGATGCTTCTAGTGCAAGTTACTTTTGGGCAGCAAAATGGATTTCTGATAATCTGCAAAAAAATGTAGCTCAATCATCAATTGCAGTTAAAAACTGGATTGTCTTTAGAATTCGACAAGTTGATTCGGATTTTCCAAGAATTTTTTCGCAAATGTTTAGTGAGCGAGAAAAGAAAATTAATGTGTCTCGAAAATCTGAATTGGGTGACAGCATTATGACGGCAATTGTCATGTCGCCCTTTGCAAATCATCGAATGCAATTTACAGACCTTGGTCCTTTGCGTTTGCAAGAAACCGAGCGCGTCGTCGCGTTGCGGACGGAGTTGACCAAGTGCGGCGCGAAAGTGGTCGAGGAAGGCGACACGCTGACGGTCTGGCCGTCGCCGTTGCATGGCGCGGAGATCGAAACTTACAACGATCATCGCATGGCGATGTGTTTTGCGATTCTGGGATTGAAAGTTCCCGGCATAAAAATTAAAAATCCCGCCTGCGTGAAGAAGACGTTCCCGAATTTTTTCCAAAAACTCGCTGCGCCGCCGCCGCACGGATTGGGCGCGGAGATTTGGGAGATCAAAAACGGCCAGCGCACGCGGAAGTTGAGCGGCGAAGATTTGTTTGCAGATTGAAGTTCGTAGCGGCGTCTCGGCAGAGCGCCGTTGTCCAAATATATTTGCTGCGCTCTGCCGAGATGCAGCTACGAAAATAAATTTGAAAAACATTGTCATAGCGATTGACGGGACGAGCGCGAGCGGCAAGAGCACGAACGCGAAGCTCGTGGCCAAGGCGCTCGGCTACGTTTATGTGGACACGGGCGCGATGTATCGCACGCTGGCGTGGCATTGCCTGCAAAAACGCGTGGATGTCCACGACGCCAAGGCCGTCGCCGCGCTGTGCCGCAAATGGAAAACGTCGCTCGAATGCGTGGAGAAAAATCATCTGCGCGCGGTGCATTTGCTCGTCGAAAATTATTTTCCAGAAAAAGAAATCCGCACGTCGGAAGTCAGCGCCGCCACGTCGGTCATCGCCGCCGTGCCGAAGGTGCGCGATTGGATGAAGAAAAAACAGCGCGAGTGCATCCAGTTCGGCCATCTCGTGATGGAAGGCCGCGACATCGGCACGAATGTTTTTCCCGAAACGGATTTTAAATTTTATCTCGACGCGAAACTGGAGGAGCGTTCCGCGCGTCGCGCCGCCGATGGCGTGCATGAAAATATCGCCGCGCGCGACCAGCGTGACAGCCAGCGCGCCGCCGCGCCGCTGATGATCGCGCTCGGCGCAAAAGTTTTGGACAATTCCAAAATGACTTCCGCCGAGACAAGCGGCTGGTTGCTGCAGGAAATCCGCAAGCTGATGTCGCTGGCAAAATGAATCCCGTTTATTTCATCGGCTGGTGTTTTTTCCGGTTGATGTATTCCACCTATTTTCACTGGCGCGTTTACAACGCCGAGCGCGTGCCGTTGAAAGGCGGCGTGATTCTCGCCGCGAACCACGCGAGTTTTCTCGATCCGCCGCTGGTCGGTTGCGGTTTTCACCGGCAGGTCAATTTTCTCGCGCGTGCGAGTTTGTTCCGATATCCCGGCGTCGGCTGGCTGCTGCGGAACTGGAATTCCGTCCCCGTCGAGCGCGATGGCGGCGGCGCGGCGGGCTTGAAGGCGATTCTCGACCGTCTGCTCGCGGGCGGCGCGATCATTTTATTTCCCGAAGGCACGCGCACGAAGGACGGCAAATTGCAACCGGCGCGTTCGGGCATCGGCCTGACCGTGATCAAATCCGACGCGGTCGTGATTCCCGCGCGGACGTTCGGGACGTTTGAATGTTACAATCGCAAAATTAAATTTCATCTGCCGAAGCAGCTCGCGGTGAAATACGGCGAGCCTATGCGTTTTGAAAAATTGCGCGCGGAGGCGAAAAATTGTTCCAAGCCGCGCTTGAAAGAAATTTACCAGGAAGTCGCGGACGAAATCATGGCGGCGATCGCGAAACTTGAACCGAAGGCGGACTGATTTTTTAGACAGAATTAACAAAATTATCAGAATTAAATTCGCGTGTAAAAAGCGTTTTTTAATTCGGTTAATTTTGTTAATTCTGTCTCAACTCAAATCCCCAGATTCGAAAGCGTGTTGCTGATGCTGTTGACGATCTGGACGAGCTTGGGATGCGACTGCTCGAAACCGTCCGCCGACGAACGCAGGCCGCGCACAGACAGTTCGCGCAACGCCGCATTCGGTTTTTCACGCGTGGCCTCGTGCGCGGACAATTGCGCGAAGCCGGCGATGCTGTCCGCGTGTTCGCTGTGCGTTTTGGCAAGCGTGCCGACTTCAGTCTTGAGCGTGCCCAGCAGGTGGAGCAGTTCGCGCTTGCGGTCTTCGCTGACGGATTCCGCGCCGCGGATTTTCGCCTCGATTTCGGTGATGGTGTTTTCAATCATGATCGGCTGAAACATTAACCGTTGCGGCGGATTCGGCAAATGGATTTACCAGCGTCCAATCTTCGGCAAAACCGGCTGGACAATTTCCCAAATCTTCGCGGAAACATTTTCAATCGCGCCGGAACTTTCCACGACGCGCACGCGGTTGGTTTCGGCGGAGGCAATCGCCTGATAACCTTCGGCCACTCGCGCGAAAAATTTTTCGTCCGCTTCTTCAATCCGGTCGCGCGCGAAGGGCAGCGTGGACTGGCGCGAACGCAATCGTTCCGCGCTGACGTGCGGCGGCACTTGCAGCAGCAGCGTCAAGTCCGGTCGCGTGTCGCCGATGGCGAAATCAATCACGCTTTTTACTTTTTGCAAATCCAGTTCGCGTCCGTGGCCTTGATACGCCGTGGTCGAATCGTAAAAACGGTCGCACACGACGATTTCGCCGGCGGCGAGGGCGGGACGGATGATTTCGCGGACGAGCTGCGCGCGGCTGGCGTTCATCAAAAGCAATACCGCCTCGGCGGTCATCGCGTGGTTTTGCTGGCTGTGTTTGAGCGTGTGGCGGATTTCCTCGCCGATGGGCGTGCCGCCCGGTTCGCGCAACACGCGCACGCGATGGCCAAGCGCCGCCAACTGCCGTGCGAGCAATTCCACTTGCGTGGATTTGCCGCAGCCTTCCGTGCCTTCGAAGGTGATGAACAAACCTTTCGCCATTTTTGATTTACGATTTACGATTTGTCTGCAACAAACAGAACCTTGAAATACGCGAACAGAAAATAAATGTCTCGGCTGCTGAATAGGATTTTTCATTTTCACGTTTAGATTTTTTTCAATTTGAATCCTTTGGGCGAATCTTCAACGATCCAGCCTTTGGATTTTAGTTCGTCGCGGATTTCGTCGGCGCGTTTGAAATCTTTCGCTTTTTTTGCGGCGACGCGCGCTTCGGCCAATGCCAGAATTTCCGCCGGGATTTCCGTCTCCGACTTTGCGCCGATGCCGAGGACGGAATCAATTTTTTGCCATGTAGCAAGTTCAGTAGCTGCTTTAGTGGCGCGAGTTGTTTCGTTAACCTCACCGCTCTTTTCCAAATCTTTAATAAGGCTATACCAAAGATTATTGTCGCGCACCCATTCAAATACAGCCGCCCAAGCGCGCGAGACATTTAAGTCATCATCAAGCGCCTCCGAAAATTTCTTCAACCCGGACGTTTCAGGCTCTGCGGTGACATTGCCAGCGATTTCCTTCAACTTGCCAACACATTCGTCAATGCGGGCGAGTGCGGTTTTTGCGCCGGCCAAACCTTCGAGCGTGAAATTAAACGTCTCGCGGTAATGCGCAGTGAGCAACAGATAGCGGATTTCGCGTCCGGTGAAACCTTTGGCCAATAAATCTCGCAACGTGAAAAAATTTCCGAGCGACTTGCTCATTTTTTTTCCCTCGACCAAAAGGTGTGCGCCGTGCAGCCAGTATTTCACGAACGGTTTTTGCGTCGCGCCTTCGCTTTGCGCGATTTCATCCTCGTGATGCGGGAAAATCAAATCCTCGCCGCCGAGATGCAGGTCGAAACTCGCGCCGAGAATTTTCATGCTCATCGCGCTGCATTCGATGTGCCAGCCGGGGCGGCCTTCGCCGAACGGACTCGGCCAGAAAATCTCGCCGTCGTCCGGCGCGCGCGATTTCCAGAGCGCAAAATCGGCGATGGATTCCTTGGCGTATTCGTCGCTCTTGACGCGTTCGCCAGCGCGCATTCCATCAAAATTTAATTTCAGCAACTGGCCGTAATTGCAGCCGCAGCCGCGATATTTTTCGATAGAAAAATAAACCGAGCCGTCGCTGGCTTGGTAGGCGATGCCGCGCGCGATGAGTTTTTCAATGAGCGAAATGATTTCGGGAATGTGTTTCGTCGCGCGCGGAGTTTGATGCGGCGAAAGGCAATTCAGCGTTTTCAAATCTTCGAAGAACGCGGCTTCAAATTCTCCGGTGAATTTCGGCAAAGTCGTTTTGTTTTCGCGGACGCGCTTGATGATTTTGTCCTCAATGTCCGTGATGTTCATGACGTGCGTGACCTGGAAATTTTTGAATTCCAGATAACGCCGGACGAGATCGGCGAAGACGAATGTGCGCCAGTTGCCGATGTGCGCGAAATCATAAACAGTCGGCCCGCAGCAATACATGCCGACTTTGGGCGGGGCGAGCGGCGCGAATTCCTGGACGGAGCGCGCGAGCGTGTTGAACAATTTTAATCCCATTTGCGTCCGCGCAAGTTAAGGCGCGCGCGGCGAAAGAAAAGAAATTTTGTCGGCCGAAGATTTTGCTGCAAGGTCGGCGTTGCTTATTTGCCGTCCGCCTTTGAATCAAATTTTTCCGCCGCCAGCCAAAGCATCGGGCCGACGAACAACGCCTTGCCGACAAAATAAAACCCAATGGCCGTTCCAAGCGCGTCGTCCTTGGAGTGAAAATCAGCCCGGCTGAGAATCCACAAGCCACCGAGAAGACAGAATAAAAATGATAAAACCGCTGCGATTCGCGCCAATGTTTTCATAATTGATGTTGTTGATTTGTGAGCGGCAGTTTCCCGCCAGCATCGGTTATTTTTGATTCGGCCAAAAATTTTAAAACCACGCCAGCTAAATCGGCGCATGAATTTTTGTTAAATGTGAATTTCGCGTCTTGCCATTTTTTCCTTTCGACGGCAGATTTTTAGAAAATGAACAAAGAGGCGAAATTGGAATTGGACGGAAAAACTTTTACGCTGCCGACCGTCGAGGGCAGTGAGGGCGAAAAGGCGGTGGACGTTTCGTCGCTGCGCGCGAACACCGGCTACATCACGCTCGACGACGGCTACGGCAACACAGGTTCGTGCACGAGCAAAATCACATTCATAGACGGCGACAAGGGGATTTTGCGTTATCGCGGCATTCCAATCGAAGAACTGGCGGAGAAATCCAATTTCATCGAGACGGCTTACCTGATCATCTACGGTTCGTTGCCGACGCGGCCGCAGTTGAAAACATTTTCCGACGTGCTGGCGGAGCACCAGTTTTTGCACGAGGACATGAAGTATCATTTCGAGGGATTTCCGACGGGCGCGCATCCGATGGCGATTTTATCCTCAATGATCAACGCAGCGAGCTGTTTTGACGAGGGGCTGATGCGCTGGAAATGGGGCAAGACGAAAGAGTTCGATGTCTATGTGGCGAAATTGATTTCGCAGGTGCGGACGATCGCGGCGTATTCGTATCGCAAATCGCACGGGCTGCCGCTGATTTATCCCAAACAGACTTACAAATACACGGCGAACTTTTTGCACATGCTGTTCTCGATGCCGTATGAAGATTTTGAGATCAAACCGGAGGTGGTCAAGGCGCTGGATTTGATTTTTCTTTTGCACGCGGATCACGAGCAGAATTGCTCGACCTCGACGGTGCGCATGGTGGCTTCGTCGCAGGCGAATCTTTTTGCGAGTTGCGCGGCGGGCGTGTGCGCGCTGTGGGGGCCGTTGCATGGCGGCGCCAACCAGTCCGTGCTGGAAATGCTCGCGGCCATCCACGATTCCGGCGACGACGGCTCGAAATTCATCACGGCGGCGAAGGACAAAAACAGCGGCAAAAAGCTCATGGGCTTCGGCCATCGCGTCTATAAAAATCACGATCCGCGCGCGACCATTATTAAAAAGGCGTGCGACGATGTGCTGTCGAAACTGCACATCGCCGACCCGCTGCTGGACATCGCGAAGAAACTTGAAGCGGCGGCGCTGCAAGATTCTTATTTCGTCGAGCGGAAACTGTATCCGAACGTGGATTTTTATAGCGGCATCATCATGCGCGCCATCGGCATTCCGGTGGAGATGTTCACGGTGATCTTTGCGATCGGGCGGATGCCGGGCTGGATCGCGAATTACAAGGAGATCATGGAAGAACCGAAGAGCCGCATCTATCGTCCGCGCCAGATTTACACCGGGCGCACGCTGAACAATTACATTCCGATGGACGAGCGGAAATAAATTTCCCTGGACGAGATTTAAACAGGCCGCCGCCGCCATGCGGGAGTTATGTTTTTTACCTGGTTTCAGATTTGATTTTGATGAAAAAAATTCTGATCATTGACGATGAAGAATGGTTGCGCGAGATGATTCAACTCGCGCTCCGGCAGCATGGCTTTGACGTCATTGAGGCCCCGAACGGCTCCGAAGGCATCGAACAGGCGCGCAAGCATCTGCCCGACCTGATTCTGTGCGACGTGAACATGGGCAAGGTGGACGGCTATCTTACGCTCGCTTCCTTGCGCAACGAAGCGCCGACCGCCGCGATCCCGTTCATCCTGATGACCGGCCTCGCCGACAACGCCGGCATGAGATACGGCATGGAACTCGGGGCCGATGATTATCTGCCCAAACCGTTCACCACCGACGCGCTGTACGCCGCCGTGGACGCGCGGTTGAAAAAATCCCAGACCGTCCGCGACGAGGCCGAGCGCAAACTCGCCACGCTGCGCAACAACATCAGCCTGATGATGCCGCACGAACTGCGCACGCCGCTCAACGGCATCATCTCGAAAGCGGAAATCCTAGCAGCCGCCGTGGAATCGCCGCTGCCGCCTGAGGAGATCTCCGATATGGGCCGTGAAATTTCCCAGTCCAGCCAGCGGCTTGAGCGGTTGATTGAAAATTTTCTGATTTACGCGCAGCTCGAACTGATCGCCGCCGATCCCAAAAGCGTCAACGCCATGCGCGTCGGCAAGACGGAACATGCCGCGCCGCTCGTCAAAAAAAATTCCGCCGCGCTGGCCGCGCAGTTCGACCGCGCGGGCGATTTGAACGTCGAG
>CAXUBD010000031.1:0-15127 GCA_964249225.1 uncultured Verrucomicrobiota bacterium
CTCAAGGACATTTTGATGTACGGCGGCGTGAGTGATTGCGACATGGAAAAAGGCATGGTGCGCTGCGATGTGAACGTCAGCGTGCGGCCCGTCGGCACGAAGGAACTCGGCGCGAAAATCGAGATCAAAAACATGAACAGTTTTTCCGGCGTGCGCCGCGCGTTGGAATACGAAATCCCGCGCCAGATTGAGATTGTCAAAAGCGGCGGCAAATTGATCCAGTCCACGCGCCGCTGGGACGACGTCGCGGGCATCACCGAGGAAATGCGCACGAAGGAACACGCGCACGATTACCGCTATTTTCCCGATCCCGACCTGATGCCGGTCGCGCCGACTGACGAATGGCTCGCCGAAGTGAAATCGCGCGTCGTCGAACTGCCGCTCGCGCGCAAGCGGCGTTTCATGCGCGATTATCAATTGCCCGCGAGCGACGCGGAAACATTTGTGAATGACCCGCCGCTTGGAAATTATTTTGAGCCGATTGCGAAACAATCCAAAAATCCGAAAGCGATTGCCAATTGGGTCATTAATAATTTGCGCGCGAAATTGACCGAATCAGAACTGACGCTGGCCGATTTGAAATTCAAACCAGAAGCGATTTTGGAATTGGTCAATCTCGCCGAAACCAAAACCATCAGTAGCGCCGCCGCACAGCAGGTTTTTTCCGAAATGTTCGAGACCGGAAAATCTCCCGCCGCCATCGTTCAGGAAAAAGGCCTCGCGCAAGTCAGCGACACGGGCGCGATTGAAAAATTCTGCGACGACGCGATTGCGGCAAATCCAAATTCAGTTGCCGATTTCAAATCCGGCAAAATCGCCGCGCTGAATTTTCTCAAAGGCCAGGTGATGAAATTAAGCAAGGGCAAGGCGAACCCGAACCTCATCGGCGAAATTCTGGAGAAGAAGTTGAAACCCTGACGCGTCCCGTGCAACCTTTGCGCATGAGCCATCTCGCCCGGGCCAGAAAAGTTTTCGACATCGAACTCGCCGCGCTCAAATTTGTCCGCGCGCAGCTCGACCAAACTTTTGACGCCGCCGTTGAAATCATCGTCGGCGCGCTCAAGCAACGCGGGAAAATCATCATCGTCGGCATCGGCAAATCCGGCAACGTCGGCGCGAAGATCGCCGCCACGTTCACGAGCACCGGCTCCACGAGCGTCGTGCTCAACAGCGTGGATGCGCTGCACGGCGACGTGGGAATCGTCAATGACGGCGACGTTATTCTCGCGTTGAGCTATTCCGGCGAATCGGAGGAATTGCTGAATCTGCTGCCGGCACTAAAAAGATTTTCCGTCAAAATCATTTCATTCACCGGCAATTTGAAATCGTCGCTTGCGAAACACAGCGACGTTTCGCTCAACGTCAAAGTTCCAAAGGAAGCGTGTCCGTTCAACCTCGCGCCGACGAGCAGCACGACCGCGATGCTCGTGATGGGCGACGCGCTGGCGATGGCCGTGCTCGACGCGCGCGGCTTCACGCAAAAAGATTTTGCCAAATATCATCCGAGCGGCGCGATCGGCCGCGCGATGCTCTTACGCGTCAGCGACATCATGCGTACGGGTAATCGCAACGCGGTAGCGGACGAAAAAACATCGGTTCAGGACGCGCTGCTGGTGATGACGCGCGCGAAGTCTGGCAGCTTGAGCGTCGTGAATGCGCGCGGAAAATTGACCGGCGTGTTCACCGATGGCGATTTTCGCCGTCACATGACCGGCGGCGATAATTCGCTTTCACAACCGTTGAAAAAAGTCATGACGCCAAAGCCAATTTGCATCCGCGACGACGCGCTGGCGGTTGAAGCTTTGAAAATTTTCAACGAGCGGAACATTGACGATTTGATTGTCGTGAACGCGAAGCAGGAACCCGTCGGCTTTGTAGATTCGCAGGATTTGCCGAAGTTGAAAATCATGTGACGCCGTCTCGTCGTGAACTTCAGATATATCACTTTTAAATATTCCGCTTCTTTGAAGCTGGCCGGATGATCCGGCGGATGCAATCTGGTTTTCAATTCAGAAAATTTCCGGCCTGATTTTTTCGCCGCGCGCTGAACGGTTTCAAAAAACTCCTCTGCTGAAACGTGCGCGGAACAGGAGCCGGCCACGAGAATTCCATCGCGCGAAAGTTTTTCGATGCCAACGGAATTTAATTTTTCGTAAGCGTGAATCGCACCTGCGCGTTCCGCCGCCCGTTTGGCGAGCGACGGCGGGTCGAGCACGATGAGATCAAATTTATCGGAAGTTTTTTCGAGCCATTCAAAACAATCGGCCTGAACGATTTCATGACGGCAATTTTTTACCCCGGGAAAATTTTGGTTAAGCGCAAAATTTCTGTTCGCGGATTCCAACGCGTGCGCGCTGATGTCCAAGTCGGTCACGGAAATTGCGCCGCCGCGCGCGGCATAAACTGAAAAACCGCCGGAAAAACTGAACGCATTCAGAACTTTTTTGCCACTTGAAAGTTTTCCCACTTCCACGCGATTCTCGCGTTGGTCCAAAAAGAACCCAGTTTTTTGTCCGCGCAGAACGTCGGCTTCAAAACGGATTCCGTTTTCAGAAAAAATCACGGGCGCATCTGGCTTTGAACCAAAAAGAATTTGCCCGTCGCGCCGTTGAAATCGTTTTTCCGCGAACGGCTGGATATTGCGGCTCAAACGCAAAACAATCCGTTCGCACGGAATTTTTTCTTGGAACAGCGCGAGGATTTCGTCCAATCGCGGCAGCCACGCCGCCGTGTAAATTTTCAGCACAAGCGAGGAATCATATTTGTCCAAAACCAATCCCGGCCAGCCGTCGCTCTCGCCGTGAATAAAACGGAAGCCGGTGGTTTGCGCGTCAAACAAATCGCGGCGGATGGCGAGCGATTTTTCCAATCGCTTTTTCCACCACGCGGCGTCAATCGTCAGCGGCTTGCCCGCGTGCAAAATGCGGACGCGGATCGGCGAATCGGGATCGAACAAACCGACGGCGAGAAATTTGTCTTTGCGGTCGTAGATGACGGCGAGTTCGCCAGCTTGTCCGGCGCGATTTGATTCGTGGATGCTGTCGGCAAACAGCCACGGATGGCCGCTGCGAACGATTGATTCCGCCGTCGCCGTGATGCGCAGACGCAGACGAACCGCCGCTCTTTGATTTGCGGCGATTGATTTCATTCCAGCCCGCAATTTCTTCGCGCGCGCTGCAAAACTGTTTGCGCCACGACGCGGGCTTTGGCTGCGCCGTCGGCAAGGACTTGATTCACAAAATCCAGATTCGCAGCAAGTTCAGCGCGGTTTTTTCGCGCGTCGGCGAAATAATTCCAATAATTCTCGAACAGAGCTTTTTTCAAATCGCCGTAGCCGAGGCCGCCCAAGCGCAATTTTTCTTCAAATTCTTTGCCGACATTTTCCGGCGCAACCAGTTTCAAAAGCTGGATGGCGAGATTTTTTTCCGCGTCCGGTTTCGGCTCGGCAGGTTGACGCGAATCCATCGTGAGGCCCATGATTTTTTTGCGGATAATTTTTTCGTCGCCGAAAATCTCAATCGTGTTGCCGTAGCTCTTGCTCATTTTCTGGCCGTCGACGCCGGGCACGAGCGCGACTTCATCGCGGATTTGCGGTTCAGGAATCACAAATGTCTGGCCGTATTGCTCGTTGAACTTGATCGCAATGTCACGCGTCATCTCGACGTGCTGCTTCTGGTCGCGCCCGACCGGAACAACATTAGAATCATAAATCAAAATGTCCGCCGCCATCAAAACTGGATACGCAAAAAGTCCGTGGCTCGGCGAAATTCCTTTCGCAATTTTATCTTTATAACTGTGCGCGCGTTCGAGCAAGCCCATCGGCGTGATGGTCGAGAGCAGCCAGGAAAGCTCCGTGACTTCCGGCACGTCGGATTGTTTGAAGAAGACGGATTTTTTCGGATCAAGGCCGCACGCGAGAAAATCCAGCGCCACGTCCAGAGTATTTTTGCGCCGTTCATCCGCGTTGAAGAGCGAGGTCATGGAATGATAATCGGCAACGAAATAAAACGCCTCGCCCTTTTCCTGCAGCTCGATGGCCGGGCGCATCATCCCGAAATAATTTCCGAGGTGCAGCGCGCCGCTGGGCTGGATGCCTGACAAAATTCGCATGAACTGATTTTAACCGCAAAGAACACAAAGAACACAAAGAAAAAAAACTTTCTGCGTTCTTTGCGTTCTGTTGCGGCTAAATCTTGTTCAGCGTTCCGGACTGAACCTGCCACCGTTGCAAATCTTTTCCCAGTTCGCGCGGCCAGTTTTCTTCCGTCGCGGTCATGAAAACCTGGCCGCTGGTTTTGCGCGCGTGTTCGAGCAACGGCAGAAATCCGCTGCGCCGTTTTAAATCAAGTTCGCCCATCACATCGTCAATCAGCAAAATCGGCGCGCTGCCGTGGAGGCCCGCGAGAAATTCCGCCTGCGCCATTTTCAATGCGATGGCCAGCGTGCGTTTCTGGCCTTCGCTACCGAACTGCGCGGCGGATTTTTCGTTGAGTAATAATTGCAAATCATCGCGATGCGGGCCGACGAGCGTGGCGCGGAACGTTTTTTCCCGCGCGCGGGATTGCGCAAGCTCGACGGCAAAATCATTTTTCACGCTCGGCAAATATTCGATGCGCAAATCCTCCGCATCGTTGGAAATGCGGCGATACGCGAGGCGAGCAAGCGGCGAAAATTTTGGGACGAGTTCGCGCCGCGCGCGGATGATTTCGTTTCCGAGCTTTATTAGCTCTTGTGAAAAACTTTCGATCGCGGCTTCATCACCGGAACGTTGTTTCAGCAAAGCATTTCGCGCGCGGACGCTGTGCATGTAACGCTGGAGCAGCGGCAAATAACCCGGCTGCGTCTGCGCGAGCAGCAAGTCCAGAAATCTTCGCCTTGCGCGTGCCGCGCCCTTGACGAGTTGCAAATCTTCCGTGCAAAAGACCACCGTCCGCAGCGCGCCGAAATAATCCGCGATTTTTTTCACCGGCTGACCGTCGAGAGACAGATTTTTTTCTGCCGGCGACCAGAACATTTTGATTTCCCGTTCGCCTTGTCCGATGATTTTTCCGCCGACAAAATAACCCTTCGCGCCATGCCGAATCATCTGCGCGCCACCGACGCCGCGAAAGGAACGCAGCGTGGCCATGAGATAAATCGCTTCGAGAATGTTCGTCTTGCCCTGCGCGTTGTCGCCGAGCAGCAGATGGAAGCCGGGCGAAAAGTCCGCGTCCAACCGCGCGTAATTGCGGAAGTCTCGGAGTCGCAGATGAACCAGATGCACGCGACGATTTTAGCCACAGATGGACACAGATGAAACACGGATTTCTTTCCGACTTCATTCCCGCGCCGAAAAATGTTTTCATGGCGCATGGTTCCGTGCGTGATTTTTGAGGACGAGCATTTGCTGGTGGTGGCCAAACCCGCCGGCTGGAACACGCACGCGCCGTCGCCTTACGCGGGCGAAGGGATTTATGACTGGCTGAAAAATCGCGAAACGCGCTGGTCATCGTTGGCAATTCTTCATCGGCTTGACAAAGAGACCAGCGGCGTTCTGATCTTCGGCAAGACGCCGCTCGCCAACAAATCGCTGACGGAACAATTCACGGAACGCCGCATCCGCAAAAAATATTTGCTGCTCACCGACCGCAAAGCGCCACAGAAAGAATTCACGGTGAAAACTAATTTGCTTCGCATTGATGAGAAATACGCGAGCCGCGCGAGCGGAGAATTGGCTGAAACAAAATTCACTCCGATCTCGGATTCCAAATTCGGAAATTCGCGATTGAAAATGGTGAGCGCCGAGCCGCTTACTGGCCGCACACACCAAATCCGCGTTCACGCAGCGGAAAGCGGATTTCCGATTCTCGGAGACACGCTATACGGCGGCACGGCATCCGCGCGCGTTTTCTTGCACGCGTCGGAAATCGCGTTCACCCATCCCGCTACGAATGCACCGGTGAAATTTTTTGCGCCCGTTGATTTTGATAAGGAACCGCGACTAGAATTGCGTTCCGCTGTCATCAAGCGGGAACTGACCAACGCGTTTCGTTTGATTCACGGTTCGAGCGACGGCTGGCCGGGCTGGTTTGTGGAAAAGCTCGGCGACTTTCTGCTCTCGCAATCTGAATTGCCGTTGAACGAAAAGCAAAACGAGGAATTATCGCGGCTTACCAAAATTTTTTCTTCGCGCGGCGCATATCACAAAATTCTTTCGCGAAAAATTTCCAGTTCGACCAAAACCGAAACTTCGCCGCAACTGGTTTTCGGCGAAATTGCGCCGGAGCGGTTTGAGATTTTGGAGAACGGCGTCCGCTACGAGATGAGTTTTAATGAAGGTTATTCCGTCGGTCTGTTTCTGGATCAGCGCGACAACCGCCGCCGATTTTTGACCGGCCACATCGCGGCGGATTTTCCGCTTTTCCAATCGGAAATCGGAAATCGGAAATCGGAAATCCTAAATTGTTTCGCCTACACCTGCGGCTTTTCCGTGTGTGCGGCCAGGGCGGGCGCGCGGACGACGAGCCTTGACCTCTCGAAAAAATATCTCGAATGGGGCAAGCGCAATTTCGCTTTGAACGGAATTGATCCCGCGCAAAACGATTTCATTTACGGCGACACGTTCGACTGGCTGCGGCGGCTGGCGAAGAAAGGCCGCGCGTTCGACGCCGTGGTGCTCGACCCGCCGACGTTTTCGCAATCGAAGGAGCACGGCACGTTCCGCGCGGAAAAAGATTACGGACGGCTCGTCACCGCTGCGCTGCCGGTGCTGAAGCCGGGCGGGATTTTGTTCGCCTCGACGAACGCGGCGGACTGGCCGCCGGAAAATTTTCTCGCAGACGTGGACGCGGCGGTTCGCGGCGCGAACCGGAAAATTTTGCAACGGCATTACATCCCGCAACCGCCGGATTTTCCCATCAGCCGCGCCGAACCGGCGTATTTGAAAACGGTGTGGTTGAGAGTCAGTTGACTAAATCGCCAGCAGCAGGCGTTTGATTTCCTTGAGCCGCGCTTTGGCTTCCTTTTTGGTGAGGCGCGGGAATTTGCCGCCGAGCGTGATGAAATCGTTGTGACGCGTGATCTTTAATTTGTCTTCTTCAACTTTGATGGCGGTCACGGATTTTTCGCTGGCGAGGATTTTTATTTCAGCGATTTGCAAAAGTAATTCGACTGGCGGCGGCAGCGGGCCGAAACGGTCGCGCAATTCTTTCGTCAGATTTTCCAGCCCGGATTTTTCCGTCGCCTGCGCGAGCTTGCGGTAAATCTCAATGCGATGTTGCGGTTCGGTGACGTAATTTTCCGGCAGATGATTTGCGTCGCCGAGAAAATCCAGCGCGATGCGGACTTCGACGCGCGGTTTTATTTTTTCACCTTTCAGCGACGAGACGCTTTGCTTGAGCAACTGGCAGTAAAGTTCAAAACCGACGGCGGTGATGTGACCGCTTTGCTCAGAGCCGAGCAGATTGCCCGCGCCGCGAATTTCCAGATCGCGCATCGCAATCTTAAATCCGCTGCCGAGCGATGCGTATTGTTTCATCGCGCTGATGCGTTTGCGCACGTCGGTGAGCAGGCTCGCGTGGCGCGGCAGCAGTAGATACGCGTAGGCCTGATGCTTGTAACGCCCGACGCGCCCGCGCAGTTGATACAAATCGCTCAAGCCAAATCGGTCGGCGCGATCAATGATGATCGTGTTTGCGTTTGGAATATCCAGGCCGCTCTCGATGATGGTCGTCGAAAGCAAAATGTCCGCGTCGCCATTGACGAATGTCGTCATCACTTCTTCGAGGTCGTCAGAATTCATTTGCCCGTGGCCGACGACGATTCGCGCGTCGGGAACGAGCGATTGCAATTTCGCGCGCATCGTTTCAATCGTGGAAACGCGGTTGTGCAGAAAAAAAACTTGTCCGCCGCGCGCGAGTTCGCGTTGGATCGCGTCGCGGATCAAACGCTCGTCGTATTGCGTCGCGACGGTTTCAACGGGCAACCGATCATGCGGCGGCGTCTGGATGGTGCTCATGTCGCGCGCGCCGGTGAGCGCGAGATAAAGCGTGCGCGGGATCGGCGTAGCGCTCAACGTCAACACGTCCACAAGCGTGCGCAGGCGTTTGAATTTCTCCTTGTGCAGCACGCCGAAGCGCTGTTCCTCGTCAATCACGACGAGGCCCAAATCTTTGAACGCAATATCTTCCTGCACGATGCGATGCGTGCCGATGACGATGTCCACCGCGCCCGCCGTCAGATTTTCAATGACTTTTTTTTGTTCGCGCGGCGTGCGATAACGCGAAAGCAATTCCACGCGCACGGGATAATCCGCCATGCGCTCACGAAAATTATTAAAATGCTGCTGCGCCAAAACCGTCGTCGGCACGAGAATCGCAACTTGTTTTCCGTCCATCACGGCTTTAAACGCCGCGCGAATGGCGACTTCCGTTTTTCCAAAACCGACGTCGCCGCAGATCAAACGGTCCATCGGCTTCGCGCGTTCCAAATCTTTTTTCGTTTCCGCAATCGCCGTGATCTGATCCGGCGTTTCCTCGTAAATAAATGCGTCTTCAAATTCCCGCTGCCATTGCGTGTCCGGCTTGAACGCGTGGCCGACCTGCGTTTCGCGCACGGCCTGGATGCGCAACATTTCCGCCGCGATGTCGCGCACCGATTTTTCCGTCTGCTCCTTCGCCTTTGCCCAGCGCGTGCCGCCGAGCGTGTTCAGCGGCGGATTCGCCTTGCCCGCGCCGACATATTTGCTGACCAGATGCGCTTCGGTGACGGGCACATAAAGTTTCGGCGCTTCGTCGCCGGAATTCGCGGGCGCATATTCGATGACCAGACATTCGGTGGAAGTTGAAAATTGCGAATTTAAAGTTGATGGATGTCGACTGTTGCCAGCCGGCATCGTCTTCAAACCAAGATAACGTCCGATACCGTGCTGCAAATGCACGACGTAATCGCTTTCTTCCAAGTCCGCGAAATCAATGTCGAGGGCGGAACGCGCGGCCAGCGCGTGCGAAGATTTTTGACGGCGCGGACGCTGGATTTTATAGCGTCCAAAAATTTCCGCATCGGTGACGACAACCAATTTCGCCTCGTCGCAAATGAATCCGCGCGCGAGCGAACCCAAAGAGGTCGAGGGTCGAGGGTCGAGGGTCGAGAGCGAAGCGGCCTTTGCTGGCTCTCGACTCTCGGCTCTCGACTCTCGACTTAATTCCGCCCAGATTTCCTCGAACCGCTGCCGCTCGCCGTCGTTGTTGCAGAAAACGTGAACGGCATAATCCTGCCGCAGCCAGCGATGAAGCTGCTGGAAAAATTCGCGCCGCTGCGCCTCGGCGATCTGCGGTTCCGGCGCGCGCTCGGCCAGCGGACGAAAGGCGTCGAGCGAATCAAATTTCGGATTGCTAATTTCGGATTGCGAATCAGATTCTTCATTCTTTGCGTCTTCAAAAAGTTCAATCGAAGCAAAATTGCGTTGATTTAATTCAATCAAAAAATCTGGCCAGGAAATAAAAAATGGATCGTCCGCCGGAATTTCGCGCGCGTAATTTTCGGCGTGAGCCGCCAGCGATTCAGGTTCGCACAAAACAAAAATCGTTTCGCGCGGCAAATAGTCGGGCAGCGTCGCCAGCTCCAAATCTTTGGACTTTGGACTTTGGACTTTGGACTTAAGAATTCCGAGTTCGCCCGCTGGCGGCAAAATGATTTCAGAAATTTCCCCGCGCGAAACTTGCGTGAGCGGATCGAACTCGCGCAGCGATTCCAATTCGTCACCGAAAAATTCCAAACGAACCGGCCACGGACTCGTGGGCGGAAAAATGTCCACGATGCCGCCGCGCAAGGCGATTTCGCCTTTTTGCGAAACTTGCGCCTCCGGCTCGTAGCCTTGCTCTTCGAGAAACTCGATCAAGTCGAGCGGCGCAATTTTTTCGCCGCGCGTAAATTTGCGCGTACGTTTTTTCAAATCAGCCGGCGCATAAGTTTTCTGTAGCAGCGCAGTCACGGACGCGACTGCGACTTTGGACTTTGGACTTTGGACTTTGGACGCGTTTGAAATTGCGGCCAAAGTTTGTAGCCGATCGCTGACGACATCGGCGGGCGGCAGTTTATTTTCGTGCGGGAAAATTTCCCAAGCCGGATAGAAAAATAGTTGAGAGTTGAGAATTGAGAGTTGAGCGAGCCAGGTTTCAATGTCTTGCTGGAAACATTCCTGCGTCTTGAGGTCGGGCGTGACGATGACAATCGGTCGTTGCGGAAAAATATTTTGCAGCAGCACGGCAAAAAACGGCTGGGCGGCAGCGCAAATGCCGCGGCAAGTCAGCGCTCCGCCATCCTCCAATCGCCGCGCGAGGGCTTGCACAGCGGGAGTTTTTGCGATGTCAGCGAACAATTCGCCTGCCGCCGACGAGGATTCGTTTTGCGCCAAGCGGAAAGAATTTCGCAGCCGGAAGCGGACTCGTCAAGGCGGAGACTCCGGTAATCACGGTTTTTTAATTCCCGCGTTGGTCGTGGAAGAATTTTCCCAGCCTTCAGCCATAAAAAGTTCCGTGTCTTCAACGCAGCGTTTTCCGGCGGCGGGATTTTTCACGCGCGCGAAGTGGGTGCTGTGGTCGCCGACGTGGTGCGCCACTTCCGAAACCCAGACGAGTGTGTAGGGAACTTCGGACCAGCCCCATTGACCGAACGGCGCGGGCGGCAGCGGCGCCGCGGCGGAAGTTCCCGGATCGGGCACGTCCATCCAGCCGTTCATCGCCAGAATCCAGACGCGATGGCCGGACTGGAGTGTGGCCGTGATTTTTTTGAGCAGCGGCGCGATGGCGTTCGTGTTTTGCAATTGGATTTTCACCAGATCAAATCGATGCGTGGCGTGATCCGAAATCGGCGGCAACGTGTCCCACAACTCTGGATTTTTAAAATAATATTCAAACGTGATGCCGCAAAACCACGGGACGACGACGACATAATCTTCCGGCGCGACTTCCGTTTTCATCTGTTGCGCCCAAATGTCCACGTTCGTGTAGCGATAATCCAAATTGCGGCTCGCGGCGGGAATGGCGATCACGACGGTGGCGGCGGCGAATCCGAGAATGGCCACGGGCAATCGTCCGCGCCAGTGCGGCCAGGAAAAATCCAGGCACGTGGTCGCGACGGCCATGAGCGGCAGCAAATACCAAGATTGCGACGGCAACGCCGCGAGCCACAAAAAAATCAGAAAACCGCCGAACGCGAGAAACAAAGTCGCCGCCGCAAAAAGCGACAAATCATTTTTGGGAATGTTGTCGCCGGATTTTTCTGAATTGGTTTTGGTTGCGCGAAACGCGAGCCAGCCATGAAAAAATAAAATGGCCGCAAGCAAAATCCAAAAAAAAGTGTATTGGCCCAGCGGAAAACCGAAGCAGTCGCCGAAGCCTTCCGTCAATCGCGCGCGGCTCAATCCCGTTCGCAACGTCACAGAAGCGGCGCGGACGGAAATCAAATTCGGCAAATATGGCAGCAGCGAAAGAGCGGCGAGCGCGCCCGCCGTCAGAACTTTGATTGCGGCTTGCCAATCTTTGCGTCGGCCGCAAACCAAAATCGCGCCGAGGCAAATCGCGCCGACGAGAATCGCGTTGTGATAAAGCGTTTGCACGCTCAACACGGCGGCGACGGCGAGCCACGTGGCGCGTTGCCACGAAGATTTCAGCAAAAAAAATGCGCCGAAAAAAGTCGTGAGCACGATCAGCAAACTTCCCAAGCCATAAGCGCGCAACGAATCGCCAAAAACAATCAGCGCGGTGTTCATGCCGAACAGCGCGAGTCCGAGCAGCGGCGGCGTGCGATGTATTTTCCACGCGGCCAGCCAGAGCGCGGCGAGAATTCCCAGTCCGACGACCAGTCCAAGCGCGCGCAGGCTGGCTTCGTTCAAACCCGTTGCGAGCCACGCGTGGATGAGCAGCGGCATCAACAGCGGAAACGAATCCATTTCCATTTCGCGCAATGAATGGCTGGCGGACAAGTTGATGAGATTCACCTCGTCCCGCCAGAATCCGCCGGCGTGGCTCAAAAAATAAAGGTGCAGCCCGGCGGCGGCGGCGGCGGCGAAAATGGCCACGAGCCAGACGGGTTGAAATTTCCTGGTCGGCGAAATCATTTCGTTCGCGCCGTGATTCGCGCAATCACGTCCGGTTTAACTGCCGAGCAACGCCACTTTGCCTTCGGCCTTCGGCACGCCGCCCTTGCGTTCGACGGTCACGGCATATTTATCCACCGAAGTCATCGGCATGTCCGGCTTGAAAGTGAAACGCACCGTGCCCTTGTCATCCACGGAAAAAACGCCGGCGTTGACGGGCGCGGGATATTTGTCGTTGATGACCCACAATTGATAATCCTTGCCGGTCGGCGCGGGCGCGAGATTTTGCACGACCAGCACGCCGCTTTGTTTTTCATTGTCCCAGACGGAAACCGCGACGGCCTTGGGCGAATTGTCCAAAAGCGAATTCAACATCGTGATCCGCATCTGCGACAGCGTGTCTTTTTTCTGCAAATCCGCGACCTGCGTGGACAAGCCGGCGACGGCGGAATTCAGCGAACGCGTCTGCTGACGCAGCGACTGCGCCTGCAAAAATTGAACGACGGCCAGAAATGCAAAACCAGCGGCCATCGCCCACGGCAGCCAGAGCGCCGGAAAATTTTTCGCGGCTACCGGCAAAGAAATTATTTTTCCAGTTTCCGGTTCGCGCGCAATTTTCGCCAGAATTTTATTTTTCAATTGCGGCGGCGGAGCGATGGGCGGTTGCACAATCGCCAGCGCGCTGGCGGAATCGCGCAGTTGTTTCACGAGTTTTTGCAATTCCGGATTGGCGCGCACTTCATCTTTAAACGCGCGGCTTTCCGGCTGCGGCAGTGCGCCCGTCACATACAGGCAGGCAATTTCTTCATGGCGCTCGTTGATCATAGCCGTCCCTCCAGGCTGTCGCGCAATTTCATCAGGCCGCGGCGGATGCGTGCCTTGATGGTGCCGAGCGGCTGCTGCAAATTTTTGGAAATTTCGTCCTGCGTCTGCCCGCCGAAAAAAGCCAGCTCAATCGCCTGCCGCTGATCCGTTGGCAAACTTTTGACCGCCGTGCGCAGGATCAAATTCTGGTCGGCGTTGAAAGCGTCGCTGGATTGCGACTGGCTTTGTGAGAGCTCGGGCGTCGCGTCCTCGACCAGTTTGTAACGCCGTTGCGTCGAGCGCAACCGGTCAATCGCCTTGTGCCGCGTCAGCGTCAGCGTCCACGTGATCGGATTGCCGAGGTTCGGATCGTAGTTTTTCGCCTTGTCCCAAATTTGCAGAAACACGTCCTGCAACACGTCCTCCGCTTCCTTCGCGTCGCGCAAAATTTTCAGCGCCGTGGCGAATAAAATTCCGGCGAACTGGTCATAAAGCCGCGCGAACGCCTCGCGATCGCCTTCGGCAACGCGGCGCAGCAATTCGATTTCGTCCGAACCGGATGATTCTGATTTCACGCTTCTGGTTTCTGATCGCACCTTGTGCTTACAAAGCCAGCCCACGAGCCGGCCTGCCAAAGTCAGGCTGCAATCGTAACCGCATCCGTAATGTCTGGCAAGGCAGCGCATTTATTTGACTTCCAGTTTGCTGGCGGAAAAAATCTGCTTGGCGGTCATAAAACGCGGATCGGAAAAGATTGTCCCGCGTTGCGGAACAAATAATGCGACACCAGCCATTCCTCGCCGCCGCGATAACCCCAGAGTTCCGCGCAAGCCATGAAAAACACGCGCCAATAAACCCACCAGCGCGTTTCTTGCTCCGCGCCGTATGTCTGCGCGAGAATCGGACGGATTTCTTTTTCATGTGCGTCCATGTTTTGCAGCCACGCTTCCGCCGTCTTTTGATAATGCGTGCCGTTGACGCGCCAGTGATTTTCAATCGCGAGATTTTTTTGGAAATACAGCAGCAGGTCGTCGCTCGGCATGATGCCGCCGGTGAAAAAATATTTCGCCATCCAGTCGGTGTCGTCCTTCGCCACGAAATGATACGCGTATTCCTTGTGCGTAAAAATGTGGACGAACAGCAATCCTTGCGGCTTGAGCCAGCGGCTGATTTTCGCCATCAGCTTCTCGTAATTTTTCATGTGCTCGAACATTTCCACCGAGACGACGCGATCGAAATGCTCGTGGATTTCAAACGCATTCATGTCACAGGTAATGATGCGCAGATTTTTCAACCCGCGTTTTTTCGCCTCACCATCAATGTGCAGCTTCTGCGTCGCCGAATTGGAGACGCCGGTGATCTGTGCCGCCGGGTATTTTTCCGCCAGCCATAGCGACAGCGAACCCCAGCCGCAGCCGAGTTCGAGAATTTTCTGGCCGTCCGCGATCTGCGCGCGCTCGCACGTCAGCTTCAACATCGTTTCTTCCGCCGCGTCGAGCGTCGCGACATTTTCCGGCCAAAATGCGCCGCTGTATTTTAATCGTTTGCCGAGACAAAGCTGATAAAACCGCGTTGGCACCTCGTAATGCTGCGCGTTCGCCGCGCGCGTCTCGATGGCGATGGGACTGTTTTTCAATTCCGTCACGAGCGACAACAAATGTTTTTGCTGCGCTTCGACACCTCCTTTATTTTCCTCGCGCAACCGTTGCGCGAGCAAACGGCGGATGCCGATGCGGAGCAAAAAATCCGGCAGCCAGTTTTTTTCCAGCGCGCGGTCAATGCAGCCAAGCTGCTTCGCGTCGCTGGTGAGTTGCGCCATTTCATTTTTCAAATCCGGCGTCAAAGTTTGGGTGCTGCTTGCGTTCATAAAAATTTTCTCGGCTAAATTATTTTCCCGCCGGTTTGGGAAACCACGGCACGAACCGGCTCGTGGTGCGCTGATACGCGCGATATTTTTCGCCCTTGGTTTTGACCGCCAAATCCTCGGTCATCGGAATGCCGGTCACGCGCACCAAAAAATAAAGCATCAGCGCCGGGCAATAAATCGCGGTGCAGCCGAGCGGCGAGCCAAGCGCGAAAATCCAGAACGCGACCCAGATCAGCCACTCGAAAAAATAATTCGGATGCCGCGAAAAATGCCACAAGCCCGCCTGGCAGACTTCGCCCTTGTTCGCCGGATTTTTTTTGAATTGTTTGAGCTGATGATCCGAAACGCTTTCGCCGGTCACAGCAATCAGCCAGACCGCC
>CAXUBD010000031.1:15137-16034 GCA_964249225.1 uncultured Verrucomicrobiota bacterium
GTTGATTTCCGGCTGCGGATTCAGGCACGCGATCAAAAACGGCACGGACAACAAAACGAGCAGCACCGCTTGCAGTTGGAAAAAGCCGAACATTTTCCAGTTCACGTTCGCGCCCCATTCAGAACGAAGTTGCGCGTAGCGCTGGTCTTCTTTCGGATGATGGCCCATCACGCGAAAATAAAGATACGTGCCGAGCCGCAAGCTCCAGATCGCGACCATCGCCAATATCAGCCAGCGGCGCGGCGCAAAACCGTTTGCAAAAATCGCGTAAAGCAGCGCGACCGGCGCGAAGCCGAACGACCACGCGATGTCCACGATGCCCGCGTTTTTGATGCGCACGCTGATGAGCCAGATGATTGTCATCAGCGCGAACGCGAACGACCAGGCGAGCAAAATCAAAATGAGAAATTCGTGCAACATGGCGTTTTTATTTTTGCGTGACGCGCGCGAGTTTTTTCATCAGCGGCAGCAAGATGAAATAAAGGAGTGCCGCGACGAACGGCGCGATGAGCAGCCAGCCGACGATGCCGTGAACGCCGGTCATGCCGAATTCGCGGAAAAATTCGCGCGGCGACTCGTGAAATTTTCGGAACAGTTCGGGAATGGAAAAGCTCACGGGCGTCGCGTGCATCACAAATTCACCGACCCGCACAAAAAATAAAATCAGCACGAGCTGCAACGCATACATCAGATAGTTGACCATTTGGATGATCGGCTGGTTGAGCTTGAGGCAGAGACCGGCGACGAAGCACAGCAGCGTGGTCGCGCCGAGGATCGGAAAAATGCCGAGCGTCACACCGAGCGCGAGCGTGAGGGAAATTTTATGCGGCGTGATGCCCTGCTTGAGCTGCCCGACGATCACGTCCAGCACGCGCCGCCGCCAAAAACTTTTGGCGG
>CAXUBD010000032.1:0-14688 GCA_964249225.1 uncultured Verrucomicrobiota bacterium
CCATATAAATTTTCCAATGACGCCGCCGGGCATTGCTGATAAAAATTAAGCCGCATGATTATTGGCGTTCCCAAGGAAATCAAAAATCAGGAATACCGCGTGGCGTTGCTGCCGTCCGGTGCCTATCAACTCACCAAGCGCGGTCATCATGTCGTCGTCGAGCGCGGCGCGGGCGTCGGCGCGGGTTATGCCGACGCCGAATATTTGCAGGCTGGCGCGGAACTCGTGGACGCGCACGACGACGTTTTTGCGAAGGCCGATTTGATCGTGAAAGTCAAGGAACCGCTGCCCGAGGAATACGCGTTGCTGCGTCCGGGACAATTGCTTTTCACTTACTTGCATCTCGCGGCGGGCAAACCGCTCACCGAAGCGCTGTTGAAATCCGGCGCGACGTGCATCGCCTACGAAACGATCGAGGTGAACCGCCGTCTGCCGTTGCTCGAACCGATGAGCGAAATCGCCGGGCGCATGAGCGTGCTCGTCGGCGGCTATTTTCTGGCGAAACATTTTGGCGGCAGCGGCGTTTTGCTCGGTGGCGTGCCGGGCGTTTTGCCGGGAAAAGTCGTCGTGCTCGGCGGCGGTTCTTCCGGCATCAACGCCGCCCGCATGGCGCAGGGACTCGGCGCGGATGTGACGATTCTCGAAGTGGATCTGGAACGGATGCGTTTTCTCGACATCACGCTCCACACGGCGCACACGCTTTATTCCAATGAAGGCCATCTGATGGATTTGCTGCCGGAAGTAGATTTGCTCATCGGCGCGGTGCTCGTGCCGGGAGCCAAGGCACCCAAACTCATCAATCGCGAAATGCTCCGGCGCATGCGGCCCGGCAGCGTGCTAGTGGACATCGCGATTGACGAAGGCGGTTGCGCTGAAACCTCGCGCCCGACCACGCATGACAAACCGGTTTATGTCGAGGAAGGCGTGACGCATTATTGCGTGGCCAACATGCCCGGCGCCTACGCGCGCACGGCGACGCAGGCGTTGACGAACGTGACCTACCGCTACATCGAAACTCTGGCCGACCTCGGGCTGGCCGAAGCGTGTCAACGTCAGCCGTCGCTCGTCGGCGGCATCAACGTGATAAACGGAAAAATAACTTACAAAGCCGTCGCTGACGCGCACGGAATGGTTTACTCGCCGGTCGCGCTGTGAAATTTTCTTCTGCTTTGTTTCTGCGGTTCGAAATTGTAATTTGAACCCATGATTTCGCGGGCCAAATCCGAAGCGCTTTTCGCCGAGGCGCTCAAATATATTCCCGGCGGCGTGAATTCGCCCGTGCGCGCTTTTCGCGCCGTCGGCGGCAATCCGTTTTTTGTCAATCGCGCCGCCGGTTGCAAACTCTGGGACGTGGACGGAAATGAATTGATTGATTGCGTCGGCTCCTGGGGTCCGGCGATTCTCGGCCACGCGCATCCGAAAATTATTTCGGCGATAAAATCCGCCGCCGAAAACGGAACGAGTTTCGGAATCCCAAATCCGTTTGAAGTAAAAATGGCGAAGCTGATTTGCGAATCGGTTCCGAGCATCCAAAAAGTTCGCATGACGAATTCCGGCACGGAAGCGTGCATGTCTGCAATTCGTTTGGCGCGCGGATTCACGAAGCGCGACAAAATCATCAAGTTCGACGGCTGCTATCACGGCCACGTGGATTCACTTTTGGTGAAAGCCGGGTCCGGCGCGCTGACGTTTGGGCATCCCGACAGCGCGGGAATTCCGGCGGCGTTCACGCAGCACACGATTGTCGCGCCGTTCAACGACGTGGATGCGGTGAAAGAGATTTTTACGGCGAACAAAAATCAAATCGCGGGAATCATCGTCGAGCCGGTTCCGGGCAACGCGGGATTATATTTGCCGAAGCCCGGCTATTTGGAATTTTTGCGCGAAATCACAAAAGCAAACGGCGCGCTTTTGATTTTCGACGAAGTGATGACGGGTTTTCGATTGGCGCGCGGTGGCGCGCAGGAACGTTTTGGAATTTCGCCGGACTTGACGTGCCTCGGCAAAATCATCGGCGGCGGTTTGCCGGTCGGCGCGTTTGGCGGGCGAGCGGAGATCATGGATTTGCTCGCGCCGCTCGGCCCGGTTTATCAGGCGGGCACGTTGAGCGGAAATCCGCTGGCGATGGCGGCGGGCATCGCGGCGCTGGAAGAATTAAATTCCAAAAGCGGAAAGCGGAAAGCGGAAAGCGGAAACAAATATGCGCTGCTTGAAAAACTCGGCGCGCAACTCGCCGACGGAATGCGCGGCGCGGCGAAGGCGGCGAAAATTCCCGTGCAATTCAATTTTTGCGGCTCGATGTTCTGCGCGTATTTCACAGGCGCGCCGGTTCACAATTTGAGCGACGCGCTGAAAAGCGACCGCGAGCGCTTCAAAATTTTTTTCCACGGAATGCTGGACGCGGGAATTTATTTCGCGCCGTCGCAGTTCGAGGCCGGTTTCATCTCCACCGCGCATACCGTTGCGGACATCGAAACGACCGTGCGCGCCGCCGCCAAAGTTTTCCGCGTCCTGTAACCTTTTGCGACGCCGGCCGTCTGACCAGACATCACGCGCATAATCCAATGCCGCGATAAATTTGCAACCAAACAAAAAAAATCAAACTTATGAAATTGAAAAAAACATTGATCATTGCCGCGCTGTGCGCAGGCAGCCTGTTCGCCGCGGACGCCACGCTCCGGGCGCAAGAAGTTTCCACCAACACACCGCCAGCGGGCGGACCGCCCGGAGGCGGCATGCGCGGTCGCGGCCTTAATCTCGAACAGGTCTCCAAGCAATTGGAATTGACCGAAGACCAGAAGCCCAAGGTCAAAGCCGTCCTTGACGAACAACAGCAAAAAACGCGCGACCTGCGCAATGATCCGAGCTTCGCCAGTCTTTCACAAGAAGACAAACGCGCGAAAATGAAAACCATCCGCGATGATTCGGCGGCCAAATTAAAAGACATCCTGACGCCGGATCAGTTTGCCAAATGGCAAAAAATGGCACCCGGCCAGCGCCGTCCCCAAGCCCCGGCGGCAGAAACCAACGCGCCCGCCGCTCCGCCTAAAAACTGATTGGCAGGATTAAATGATTAAATTAGGAAGGGGCGGCGAAAGCCGCCCCTTCTTTAATTTTTCCACTGCGGCAATTTCTTTCGCCGCCGAACCGCTGGCAGCCGCCAGATTCCATTTGAGCAAAAGTGCCCTTGCCGCTATCGTGGATGGCGCGGCGCGTGTAGCTCAATTGGATAGAGCGTCAGCCTCCGAAGCTGAAGGTTGTGGGTTCGACCCCCGCCACGCGCACCACTCGCCGTTATCGGATCCAGAAACCGCCGACTTTTCCGTTTTTCACGCTCAACTCGGCGAGGTCGTCGTCGCCGCCGTCCTTGTAGGAAACTTTCCAGACGGTGACATGATAATTCAGCTTCTTCATTTCGCCAAAATAAACCAGAGTGTAACCGGCCTTCAGGCGCGCTGAAATCTGCGCGGACACGGCGTCAAACTGATCCTTCGTGATTCCGCTGAACAAGGAATTGCCGTCCGCGATGAACGCGTCGTAATCGTCATTTTCAATGGCGGTGATGAGTTTGGTGGTTTGAATTTGATCCGGCGACGCCGGCACGGCGAGGGAGGCGATCACCACGCTGGCCGCGCCGCCCGCCAGCAAAATGACGGCGACGCCGGCGGCGAATTTCAGTTTTATCCAGGTCATAATTTTGAGTGTTCCTTTTACCAGGGTAATGGTTGACGCTGTCGCAGCCGACCCTTTAGCAACTGCAACAACGGAAAATGTGAGTTCAACCGGTGCGGCCTGAACCGAATTGGCCGAGACCGCCGCGGCGATCGCCGCCGCCGAAAGCGTGACGCCGCGCTTCGCAAAAAACGCGCGCAGTTTTTCCACCGCGCGCGTCACGCGTTTTTGCGCCGCCGGTTCATCCACGCGCAACGCGTCCGCCATTTCGCGCGCCGATTTGTTTTCAAAATAGCGGAGCAGAATCGCGTTGCGATCCTTCTCGCCGAGTTTGGCAATTGCATCGTCGAGCAGGGGCGCGATTTGCGACCACGTTTCGGTTTCCGGATCATTTGAGAGCGATTGCATGTGCGCCTCCTGTTCGCGTTGCGCGCGGCGGATTTCCGTCCGCAAATAATTCGCCGCCGTCAGCCGCGCCGTCTGGTAAAGCCACCCGGTCAAAACGGTTCTGCCGGAAAAACTTTTTGCCTTCTGCGCGAGAATTATAAAAACTGCCTGCGTGATTTCTTCCGCTGAATGTGGATTGCCGACGCTTCTCCGCGCGACGGAATAAACGAGGTTGACGTGCCGTGAGATGAGCGCGGCGAACGCTTCTTCACAATTTTCCCGCGCGTATCGCGCCAGCAATTCGATGTCGTCCGCTTCGGTCATTCACTAATAAATGTCCGCCGAAACGGATTTGGGACAGATTATTTTTAACAATCCGGTTTGATCCGCAGATTTCGCAGATTGACGCAGATGGAAAAAATCCGCGCGAATCTGCGGACAACGAAGTTTTATTGTTTGACTGTCATTTCAGAAAGGAGCACAACAAGTTTGACCATGACTCTCAAACGCTGGGTTCTGTGGTTGTGCATCGTGGCGCTTTTGGCCGGCGAATTTTTTCTCTTTACTGCGAACCGGCAAAAAGACGCGGCGCTCGTGTCGTTGCGCGAGGCGCGGCAGGAGGTCGCGCAACTGCAGGCGCAGTTGGATCAGCTTAAGTCAGCCAGCGCGGCGGCGCAGGGCGCGGATAATTCCCGCTTGCGGACGGACAATCAAAGTCTTGCGCAAAAACTTTCCCGATCGCAAAGGGAAGCGGATCAATTGCGCGCGGTGAACCAGAAATTATCCCAGCAGTTGAGCAACACGCTCACCGCCGCGCAGCAGCAATTGCAGCAATTGACCACGGAGAACGAGCAGGTGCGTGCGGCGGCGGAACAACTGGGCGCGCAAGCCATCGCCGAACGCAATGTCTGCATCAACCATCTCCGCCAGATTGACGCGGCCAAGCAGACGTGGGCTTTGGAAAATAACAAAACCGCCGAGGCCGTTCCGACGGCGGAACAACTTCTGCCGTTTTTCAAGGACGAAACTTTTCCAGTTTGTCCAAGCGGCGGCAATTATTCCATCAACGCGGTCGGCGAACTGCCAGCGTGTTCCATTCCCGGCCACGTTTTGCCGCAGTGAATCCGCGCGGCGCAATTTCATTCTTGGCTTTCACCGTCGCTCGCATAAACTCCGTGCCCCATGATTGACACTGATTTTGAATTGTTGAAGGGCATCGCCAACCAACTGCGCATCCATTCCATCACCGCGACGACGGCGGCGGGCAGCGGACATCCAACCTCGTGCCTCTCGGCGGCGGACATTGCGGCGACTTTATTTTTCAGCCAGATGCGTTACGACGCAAAAAATCCGCATTATTACAACAACGACCGTTTTATTTTGTCCAAAGGCCATGCCGCGCCGCTGCTTTATGCGGCGTGGGCGGAAAATGGTTTTCTACCCATCGCCGAACTGGCGACGCTCCGGCAATTTACCAGCGACCTGGAAGGTCATCCCACGCCGCGCCTCGCGTTTGCGGACGTGGCGACCGGCTCGCTTGGTCAAGGCCTCGGTGTCGGAGTCGGCATGGCGCGCGCCGCGCGGCTCGACAAACTGGATTACAATACTTACGTCCTGCTCGGCGACGGCGAAATCGCCGAAGGCGCCGTTTGGGAAGCCGCGTCGCTCGCGGGTTATTACAAGCTGAATAATTTGATCGCCATCGTTGACGCGAACCGCCTCGGCCAAAGCGAAGCCACGGCATTCGGCCACGACATCGGCGTTTATGCAAAGCGCTTCGACGCCTTCGGCTGGCGCGTGGAAGTCGTGGACGGCCACGACGTCGAGGAACTCGTCGAAGTGTTGCAAGGCGTCGGCCTTGACGACAAGCCGCTCGCCATCATCGCCAAGACTTACAAAGGCGCGGGCGTTTCATTTTTGCAGGACAAGGAAGGCTGGCACGGCAAAACGTTGACCAAGGAAGAAGCCGCAAAAGCGATCGCTGAACTTCAGCCCAGCGCAAAATCCGGCCTCGGTGTCGCGATTCCCGCGCCTGATAAATTACCGCAACCAGCCAATGCCATTCCCGCGAGCTATCCGCCGATCAATTACAAACTCGGCGATAAAATCGCCACGCGCGAAGCCTACGGCACCGCGCTCGCGCGCATCGGCGAAGCGGATTTGCGTATTGTTGCTGTTGACGGCGACACGAAAAATTCCACGTTCGCCGACAAATTTTTCAATAAATTTCCAGAACGCTCCACCGAATGTTTCATCGCCGAGCAAAACATGGTCGGCGTCGCGACCGGCTTGAGCACGCGCGGCAAAGTTCCGTTCGCCTCGACGTTCGCCACGTTTTTCACGCGCGCTTACGATCAGATCCGCGTCGCCGGAATTTCGCACTCGAACATCAAGCTCGTCGGCTCGCATGTCGGCGTGAGCATCGGCGAAGACGGCCCGTCGCAAATGGCACTGGAAGATCTGGCGATGATGCGCGCGGTCGTGGACAGCACGGTGTTGTATCCGGCGGACGCCGTCGCCACGGAAAAATTGCTCGAAGAAATGGCGCTCGGAAAAGGAGTTTATTTTCTGCGCACGTCGCGTCCGAAAACGCCGGTGATTTACGGCAACGACGAAAAATTCCCGATCGGCGGCGCGAAAATTTTGCGCCAGAACGCGGGCGACAAAGTCACCGTCGTCGCGGCGGGCGTCACGTTGTTCGAAGCGTTGAAAGCGGCGGACACATTGAAAGCCGAAGGCGTCGGCATCACGGTCATTGACGCTTACAGCATCAAGCCGCTCGGCAAAAAAGAAATTCTCGCCGCCGCGCAAAAAACCGGCAACACCGTCATCACCGTCGAAGATCATTATGCCGAAGGCGGACTCGGCGACGCGGTCGCGGGCGAATTGAGCGTGGACGGAATCAAAGTCCACAAGCTCGCCGTCAACGGCTTGCCGCGCTCCGGCAAGGCCGAGGAACTGCTCGCCTTTTTTCAGATCGACGCCGCCGCGATCGTGAAAAAAGTCAAATCAATCGGCTGAACAAACTGTTTCAAAAAAATCCGCGCCCGCAAGGCGCGGATTTTTTGTTGTTCAAACGCAGCCGTTTTTGCAAGAGTCAAGCCGTGCCAAGCCGCTGGAAATTTTTTTTGATGGTCATGCTGTTGTCGGGCATGAGCCTGCTCGCGGCGCGGGCGCAGGATGTCTGCGCGATTTGCGGCAAGCCGTTTCAAGGCCCGGTCTACGTCATTACCGACGAGGTCACCGGCGAAAAAAAACTCGTCTGCTCCGATTGCATCAAATTGCCGCGCTGTTCCATCTGCGGCCTGCCGGTGAAAGATAATTTCACGGAATTGCCGGACGGTCGTTTCCTTTGCGCCCGCGATGCCAAGACCGTGGTTTTAAAAGCGGACGACGCCGAACGGATTTGCGCCGGAGTCAAAGATGATTTGGACCGGTTATTTTCCCGCTTCACTTCGTTTCCCGACAATGTGGACGTCACGGCCATTGATCGCATTGACGTGGACACGATGTTTCATCGCACGGGCAATAATTTTGAAAGTCCCGATCTGCTGGGCTGCATTCAAGCCGTGGAAGTCAACGGCGCGCGACGATATAAAATGTCGTTGATGACCGGAATGCCGGTGGCCGAATTGAAAGAAACGTGCGCGCACGAATTTTCCCACGCGTGGGTCGGCGAAAATGTGAACCGCGCGCAACGCGGTCTGGGCCGTGACGCCGAGGAGGGCTTTTGCGAAATGGTCGGTTATCTTTTGATGGATTCGCAATCCGAAGGAGGCGAAAAAAAACGCGTCTTGGCGAACCATTACACGCGCGGCCAAGTGGATTTGTTCATCGCGGCGGAGCAACGCTACGGCTTCGATCAAATTTTGGACTGGATGAAATACGGCGTGGCCGAGGAATTGGAACCCGGCCATTCGGAAGAGATTCGCGATGTCAAAATGCCCGCGCCAAAATCCGTCGCCGTCAATCCTATCGCCTACAATAATTCCAACCGCACCAACGTGCCGACGCCGATGCCGGAAGTTCTCAAACTTCAGGGAATCCTGTGGGGCAATCCGCCCGTCGCGATTATCAACGGACGTTCTTTCTCCTTGAATGAAATGGACAAGGTGAAACTTGGAAAAACCGAAGTGAACATTCGTTGCGTGCAAATTCAAAAAGATTTCGTCCGCATCCGGAATGTGGATTCGGGGACCGATCTGCAACTTCGCCTGCCGGCCCGTTAAAAATCACTTCGGCGTTTGGGAAATTTCCTGACGCAGTTGCCAATTGACCGGACATGAGGCAGATTTTGTCCCGTGAGTGCGCCGGAAAAATTCCTCAAAGGTAAATTGCTGCTGGACGGCGGTGATTTGCTCGGCTCGTTTTTTCACCGCACCGTCGTTCTCATCTGCGAACACAACGCCGAAGGCGCGTTCGGCCTCGTCCTCAACCGCTCCGCCGGCAGCAAGATCGGCGAAGTCATCGTCGCCGACCTGCCCGACACGCTCAAGCAATCGCCGCTGTTTCTGGGCGGCCCGGTGCAGCCCGCCGCGCTGAGTTTTTTGCACACGGACCATTTCATTCCCGACGCCAATGTATTTCCAAACCTGATCGTCGGCCATTCGCTCGACGATCTCGTGGAGGTTGGCGAATCTTTTTCGGAGCAGAAAAAAGTCAAGATGTTCGCCGGTTACGCCGGCTGGTCGCCCGGCCAGCTTGAAAACGAAATGAAACGCAAATCGTGGCTGACGTTTCCGGCGTCGCTTGAACTTGTCTTTGAAACGCCGCCGGATCAACTCTGGCAGAAAATTCTCAAGAGCAAAGGAGGCTGGAAAAATAAATTGCTCTCGCAAATGCCGGATGATTTGTCGCTGAATTGAACAGAAGAAAACGAAGCGAACAAAGAAATTGAAACGCATTTGAAAATCAAACTTTGTTTCCTTCGTTTTCTTCTGTAAGAGTCAATTCGCTTCGACCTGCAAAAAACCCGCATCAGACTTCGCCAGAATTTCCGTCTGTTCCAAACTCGCCGGAATCAAACAAAATTGCCCGGCGGATAATTTCACGGGAACCGAATCGCTTTTGACTTCGAGTTCGCCGCGCACGGCGGCGATGATTTGCAGTTTGCGCGGTTTCAAGTTCACGCTCGCGCCGGATTTTATTTCCAAATACTCGACGTTGAAAAGTTTGTCGCGCACGAGCGAACGCGATTTGATTTTGTCGTCGCCCGCAAAATTTCCGCCCGCCAATTTCGGCTCGAAGTCATTAAAATCAATGCTCGCCAGCGATTGTGGAATGTGCAGTTCGCGCGGTTTGCCGTCGAGGCCGACGCGATTCCAGTCGAACACGCGATAAGTCGTGTCTGAATTTTGCTGGATCTCAAAAATGACAAGACCGTCGCCGATGGCGTGAACGCGGCCGCTCGGCAGAAACATCGTGTCGCCCGCGCGCACGGGCACGCGATGAAAACAGTCGGCGACGCTGCCGTCGGAAATCTTTTTCTCAAACTCTGCGCGCGTCACGCCATTTTTCAATCCGACATACAACCTCGCGTCCGGCGCAGCGTCGGCGATGAACCACATTTCGGTTTTTGGCTCGCCCTTGAGTTCGGCCGCTTTGCTGGCGGGCGGATGGACTTGCAATGAAAGTTTTTCGCGCGCGTCAAGAATTTTGATCAAAAGCGGAAAACGATTTTCGCCCGCCGATTTTGCGTCGCCGAGCAATTCGCGCGCGTGATTTTCCATGAGCCAGCGCAGACTTTTTCCGGCGAATTTTCCATTGGCGATGATGCTTTCATCGCCGGGCCGGTCGGAAATTTCCCACGATTCACCGATGACTTTGCCAGGCGGAAGTTTTTTGCCGTAAAGTTTTTCGATCTCGCGTCCGCCCCAGATGCGTTCCTTGAAAATCGGATGGAAAATGAGCGGGTAAAGCATGGAAATCTTTTACGCGGCGGACGCCTGCGGGATCGCGTCGTTTTCGGCGGATTCGATTTTCTCGATGAAATGTCCGTGACCGCGAAATTTTTCGTACCGCTTTTTCAATCGCTCGGCGACGGGCAGCGCGAGAATTTCTTCGAGATGTTTGAGCAGATGTGTTTTTAGATTTGCCGCCGTCAACGCCGTGTCCGTGTGCGCGCCGCCAAGCGGTTCGGGCACGATTTCGTCCACGAGCTTGAATTCGAGCAGGTCGTTCGCGGTGATCTTGAGCGCGGCTGCGGCCTTGGCGGCGTTGGCGCGGTCCTTCCACAAAATCGCCGCGCAACCTTCGGGGCTGATGACGGAATAATACGCATTCTCCAAAATCAAAACGCGGTCGGCGACGCCGATGCCGAGCGCGCCGCCCGAACCGCCTTCGCCGATGACGGCGGCGATGATGGGAACCTCGAGCAACGTCATTTCGCGCAGATTGACGGCGATGGCTTCGGCGATGTGGCGTTCCTCGGCGGCGACGCCCGGATACGCGCCCGCCGTGTCAATGAGCGTGATGATCGGCAAAGAAAATTTATTCGCGAGCCGCATCAATCGCAGCGCTTTGCGGTAACCTTCGGGATGCGCGGAACCAAAATTGCGCAAAATATTTTCCTTCGTGTCGCGGCCTTTTTGCGTGCCGATGACGACGACGCGATGTTCGCCCAGTTTCGCAAAACCGCCGACCATCGCGCGGTCTTCGGCGAACAAACGGTCGCCGTGCAGTTCTTGAAAATCCGTGAACGCGTGACTGATGTAATCGAGCGTGTAAGGCCGGCGGGGATGCCGCGCGAGTTGCACGCGTTGCCACGCAGTGAGGTTCAGGAAAATCTGGCGGCGGGTTTCCTCCAGCTTGACTTGGATGAGCTGGATTTCTTCCTCGAAACTGATGCCGAGCGAATGTTTTTCCGGATGCTGGCGGAGTTCGTCCAGCTTGGTTTGCAGTTCGATGATTGGCTTCTCGAAATCGAGCTGATGTTTCATGCGTCGGGAAAGTTAAATGTTCTTTGCGCGTCAATCAATGCGGATTTCCTGCTTCTTATTCACTGTTAAAAAAGCGAAAGGCCGGACTTGCGTCCGGCCTTCGCGGTGATGAGGTTTATACGCCTTCACCAAGGCGCTCAGAAGGGCGACGCGACCAACTTGGGGCGCTGTTCGAGCCGCGTCGCAAGCAAAACCTCTCTGCCAACCCTAAACGAACAGCGAAACTTTTCATTCGCTACATTTCCATAGACGCGATCAGAATGCAAATGGTTCAAACTATTTCAAATTTTTTTTCATGTAAGTATCCTTTTGGTTACTTAAGAATTTGAAAAATGTCCTGTTTATAGGCACGCGTTTTCCGAATCGCAATATTTAACGAGAAAGCGGCAAAACAATTTACTTGAATGTGAAATCGGTGAAAATTTTCGTCTGCGGACGCGATTGGATGACTTTCGCCAGCGGAGTTTTGCCATCCGGCAAAAGCGATTCGCGCAACGCCGTTTCCTTGCCCGCGCCGGATGCCAAGACCCAGACTTCTCGCGCCGCCGCGATCGTTGCGTAACTCAAACTGACTCGGTCGGGCGGCGGCTTGGGCGAATTTTTCACGGCGCAGAAAATTTCCTTGGAATTTTTCCCTTCAATTTTTCCCGGAAACAAAGACGCGACGTGACCGTCTTCGCCCATGCCGAGAAAAATCAAATCGAGAACCGGCTGGCCGGCGGAATTTTTCGGCGCGACGTGGGAAATGTCCATCGTCGCTTTTTGCGCGGCGATTTCCGGCGAATCTTCGCCGTGGATGCGGTGGATTTGCGCGTCGTTGATGCGCAGCGGCGCGAACAGGAGTTCGTGCGCCGCGCGAAAATTGCTTTCCGCGTCGTCGGGCGGGACGCAGCGTTCGTCCGCCCAGAAAAAATGGACGAGGCCGAGCGAGATTTCGCGCGCCCTGGTCTGCGCGACGACGGACGTGAAAAATTTCAGCGCGATGCGTCCGCCGGAAAGCGCGACGCAATGCGGTCTGGCCGCGTGGTTGGCCGCCGCGATTTCGTCCAGCCACGCGCTGGCGGCACGCGCGGCCAGTTCGTCGGCGTTGGCGAAGGAAATCAGTTCAAAGTTTTGCATAAATTGTCGGCGATTGATTTTGCGGGCGAATAAAATTTGCGTTCGCGCAAAGGAAACAGCGCCGTGGGCGCGACATCTTTGTAGTTGGATTTTTGGTTTGGGACAAGCTCCGTAGGAGCGGCATCAGTTTGGAATATTTCGCTCCTACGGAGCTTGCGGATTTTTATTTTGTGGTTCTACAAATATGTCGCGCCTACGGCGCTGCGAAGGAAATTGGTTCAAAGTTTTTCATTCTCTTGCGCCCGTTTGAAATAAATGGTCAATGCAATAGGCAACGTTTTTACTCGATAATTTGAGCATCCCTGCCAAATACATTTTTCATCGGAAATTCCACCGCGCGATTCAAGAAGAAATTGTTTATGCAATGGAATGTCGTCGAATTTCTGCCAATGAATTACGTCACTAATTTTTATGGCAAATTGAATTTGTAATTTATCCCAATCATCAACTCGCCAGTGTTGTTTGCATTCACGGCAACGAAAAAGAGAAACCCAATTTCCCGCTTCAATTTTTTCGAGATATTTTAGCAAATCGTTGTGGTCTTCCACTTTTACGAGTTGCGGCAATTTGGAACAAGGACATGACATTTTAACTTTTGATTCATTTTATCACCTGCGGCTCGTGCCATTCGTGGCCGCTTTGCGCGAGCAGATCGTCGGCGGCGATCGGACCCCACGTGCCGGCGGCGTAAAATTCGCGGTTCGTCAGCGGTTTGTTTTGCCAGCCGGCGCGGATCGAATCCACGATGCCCCACGCGGTCTCGACTTCGTCGCGGCGGATGAAAAGCGTTGCGTCGCCGGCGAAAGCTTCGAGCAGCAGACGTTCGTAAGCTTCAGGCGTGTAGGCGCCGAACTCGGCGTTGTAACTGAAATGCATCCGCACGGGCCGCACGGCGAGGCTCATGCCGGGAACTTTGCCGTTGAAATGCAGCGAAATTCCTTCGTTCGGCTGCAGGCGCAGCGTGAGCGCGTTCGAATCCAATTTCGGCCCGCATTGCGCGGCGAACAAAACGTTCGGCGTGCGGCGGAATTGAATCCGCACCTCGCTGGCGCTTTGCGGCAGGTTTTTTCCGGTGCGCAAATAAAATGGCACGCCGCTCCAGCGCCAGTTATCAATGAACAATTTCAACGCGACAAAGGTTTCGACGTTCGAGTCTGGCTTTACTTTTGGTTCCTGCCGGTAACCGGGACGCGCCTCGCCATCCACGGAACCGGCAAAATATTGTCCGCGCACGACTTGTTTGGCGACGTCGTCGGGCGTGAGTGTGCGGATGGATTTGAGCAGCTTCACTTTTTCGTCGCGCACGGCTTCGGCTTCGAGCGACACGGGCGGTTCCATCGCGATGAGCGAAAGCACTTGCAGCATGTGGTTCTGCACCATGTCGCGGATCGCGCCGGCTTCCTCGTAATACACGCCGCGGTCGCCGACGCCGAGATTTACGGAAACGGTGATCTGGACGTGGTCAACGGAATCGCGATTCCACAGCCGCTCGAAAATGGAATTGGAAAAACGGAACATCAAAATGTTCTGCACCGTTTCCTTGCCGAGATAATGGTCAATGCGAAAAATCTGCCGTTCGTGCGCGAACCGCGTGAGTTCGTTGTTCAGCGCGCGCGCGGATTCCAGATCGTGGCCGAAGGGTTTTTCGATGACGACGGATTGTTTTACATTCGACTCATCTTTGTGCAGCAAACCGGCGCTGTGCAATTGCTCGATCGCCTGCCCGAACTGGCTCGGCGACGTCGCGAGATAGAACATAAGATTTTCGCGCAGCTTGGGATTGCCGAACGAACTTAATTTTTGTTCCAGCTTTTGATAAGCCGCCGTGTCCGTGATGTCGCCGATGCAATAGGAAACATTTTTTGAAAAATCCGCCCAGACTTTGTCGTCCACCGGTTTGGTGCGCGAGAATTGATCGAGCGCCGTGCGCAATTCCTTGCGCCATTCGTCGTCCGTTTTTTCGCGCCGCGCGAAACCGATGACGCGGAAATCCGGCGGCATCTGCTTGTCCTTGAAAAGATGGTAGAGCGCCGGAATCAGTTTGCGCGACGTCAAATCGCCGCTCGCGCCGAAGATGATGATGGAGCACGGCTCGGTGATTTTGCGTTCCGTGCCGATGGTGCAGATTTGGCCTTCTTCGATTGGAATAGGATTATTCACGCCGCAACAATGGCTCATGGCGCGGGAAATTTCAATGTTTCAAAAATGACTCGCGCGCGGGAAAATTTTTCCGCAAAATCTTTTCGCGCGCGCATGAAAGCCAAAATCATTATCACCCCGAAAAAAGCCGTCGTTGACCCGCAAGGCATCACCGTCCTGAAAGCCCTCGAACACATGGGTCATCGCGGCATCAAAGCCGTCCACGTCGGCAAATATCTGGAGATCGAACTCGACGCCACCGACAAGGAAGCCGCGCGCAAATCACTCGACGAAGCCGCGCACAAATTTTTGAGCAACCCTGTGATTGAAGATTACCGGTTGGAAATAGAATAGAGAATTTACGATATGCGATTTACGATTTACGAGCGGATGGCCGTTCGACGCGTAAATCGTAAATCGTAAATCGTAAATC
>CAXUBD010000032.1:14698-16007 GCA_964249225.1 uncultured Verrucomicrobiota bacterium
GGCAAGTATCTGGAGATCGAACTGCGCGATGGTGACAAGGAAGCCGCCCGCAAACAACTTGACGAGGCTTGCCACAAGTTTCTCAGCAACCCGGTCATCGAGGATTATCGCCTGGAGATTGAATGAACTTCGCCGTCCTCCAATTCCCCGCCAGCAACTGTGACCAGGACGCCGTCCACGCCGTCCGCCTGCTCGGTCATGCCGCGCGGCTCGTCTGGCACAAGGATGCCTCGCTCGGCGACGCCGACGCCGTCATCGTGCCCGGCGGATTCAGCTACGGCGATTACCTGCGCTGCGGCGCGATCGCGCGGTTCAGCCCCGTGATGCGGGCCGTGAAACAATTCGCCGACGCCGGCGGCCTCGTCCTCGGCATCTGTAACGGCTTCCAGATTTTGTGCGAAGCCGGACTGCTGCCCGGCGCGCTCATCCGCAACCGCGACCTGCAATTCCACTGCGAACAGATTTTTTTGAAGACGAACAATTTTGAAACGCCGTTCACGGGCAAGATTCCGGCGGATAAAATTTTGAAAATCCCCATCGCGCACGGCGAAGGCTGCTATTTCGCCGATGAAGAAACTTTGGCGAAATTAAAAGCGAACAAACAAATTCTCTGGCAATACTGCGACGCGAACGGAAATCTGACCGACGCTGCAAATCCAAACGGCTCGCTGCAAAACATCGCCGGCATCTGCAACGAACGCCGCAACGTCGCCGCGCTCATGCCGCATCCCGACCGCGCGAGCGAGGAAATCCTCGGCAGCGCCGACGGCAAATTTATTTTTGAAAGCATGATTGCCGCGTTGCAAAACAAAGCGGCGGCGAAGGCGGCTTAAATTATTATGCCGACGATTAAAATTGAGCGTTACAAATTCAGATTTTATTCGTCCGACATCGGCGAGCCGCCGCACGTTCATGTCATTGACGGCGACATGGTCGCGAAGATTTGGTTGCGTCCAATTTCAGTTGAATACAATCATGGTTACAACAAGGCGCAGTTGAACTATATTTTGAAGCTGACCAAACAAAATCAAACGCAATTATTGGAGACATGGAATGAATACTTTGCTCGATAAAACAACGGAGGTGGTGAGCGCGCGCGACGTGAGTTTCGCGGGCGACCGCCTGTGCATCAAACTCTCCGACGGACGCGAATTAAGCGTGCCCTACAAAAAAATTCCATGGCTGAAATGGCTCGCCAAGGCCACGCCGAAACAGCGCGCAAACTGGTCGCTCGAACCCGGCGGCTACGCGATTTATTGGGAGCAACTGGACGACGGCGTGGAAATTTGCCATCTGCTCGGTTCGGAAA
>CAXUBD010000033.1:0-4458 GCA_964249225.1 uncultured Verrucomicrobiota bacterium
GTATCTCAAGCGTCTGGATTTAAGTCGTCCATCGGCGCAACATCGGGTCTCCGCGTGGCGCGGCGCGGTTCAAATGATGCGCGATCATCCGCTGGGCGTGGGCTGGAACAACGCGGTTGGCGTCTATGAGAAAGATTATTCGCCGCCTGAAAACGGCGCGGCGGCGCTGACCATGAACAGTTATTTGATGCTGGGAACGGAGTTAGGTTTGCCGGGGCTGGTTTGTTTTGTCACTTACGCTGCGCTTTGTTTGAGAAGTCCAAAGCCTAAAGTCCAAGGTCTAAAGTCGGGAATTGCATCCGCAGATTACGCAGATTTACGCAGATGGTTTTCATTTTCCTTTCTGCGAAAATCGGTGAAATCTGCGGACAAAAATGTTTCCGGCCCGGCTCGCGAGGACGCTCGCCCCACCACTTTAGACATTGGACATTGGACATTGGACTCGTCCAAGACAGCTTGCCGCGCGGGGGCTTTGATGTTGCTGGTGGCATTTTGGTTTGACGGTGGGTTGTTTGACCTGCCAACGGCATCGGTGTTTTGGATTTTGCTGGAATTAGGAAACTCAAATGCAGAAGGCAGAATGAAGAATGCAGAAACCGGCCAGAAGATTGAAGGCGAAGATCGAAAAGCGGAAAACTTCTACAAAGCAGAAATCGGAAATCGGAAATCGGAAATCGTTCAGGCTGGTTTCACGCTCATCGAACTGCTGGTCGTCATTGCGATCATTGGCATTCTTGCAGCATTGCTTTTGCCTGTTTTGAGCAAAGCCAAGGAAAAGGCGCATCAGACCGCCTGCCTTAACAATCTTCGGCAGCTTGGCCTTGGGTTTCAACTCTATTGCTCTGATTTCAACGATACCTTTCCCGCGCCGGGTTCCAAGGAAAAATACGGACCGCAACCCGAAGACTGGATTTGGTGGCAACCCGGGCGCGACGTTACCAAAAGTGCCCTTGCACACTTTGTCGGCAATTTTAATCCCAACCTGTTCACCTGTCCGTCGGATACCAGGGCGCAAGCCTTGCAAGCTTCAGGGGCGTCGCTGGGCGACGCCTATCGTTTCAGCTATTCACTGACGAGCTACGATCTGACTGGAACAAATTTTATTAACCCCGGCATGTCCACCATCATCACGGAATTTCGCGAGGTTTATCCTTTCAAAACCACACAAATAAAAAATCCGGCGGCAAAGATCATGTTGGTCGAGGAAAGCGGTGACACAATCAACGATTCGCGTTGGGTGCAGAAGAACACGGTCATTTCAAACCGTCATTTGGGCAAAGGGAATGTCAATTTTGCGGATGGCCACATGGAATTGGAACTTCCCAGTTTTGGGCAAGACCCGACCAATTCCAACCCGACGTTATAACCACTGCGCATATTTATGAAGTTTTTGATCGGCAGAATCAGCGAGAACCGAACCGGTTTCCTTCTCGCTTTCGTCGCCGTTTTACTCGTCATCGGCTGGCGGGTCATGGCCATCAGGCATGATTCCATTCCCGGGCGTGATTGGCGAAAAGCGGCGCTTGAACTTGGCTCAGTGCCGCAATTCCGAAGGGAGCGGGCTATGGTGGTCAACCACGCCAACACCTGTATAGTGTATGATCAGGATGTAGAAAAAAATATTGGATTTTATTTTTGCGACATCACATCGGGGAAAAAAACTTTTCTATGCGACCGCATCGTCAAAAAGAATAATGTGGTCACATCTCCGTTGGGCTGGTCACCCGATGACAGTCTTTTAATCTATCGCACGCCCGTTGAAAACAATCCTACCGAACTAAAATTTGTTATTTGCGATGGGAAAACGGGTGCGGCGTTGAAGGAGTTAAAAGCTGATGCCAACCTTACCGGTTTCGCTTGGTTGTCGTCCAGCGTCTTTGTTTATGGCATGGGTTCAGATTTGGCGATTGTCCAAAAAGTTGCGGATGGGACCTGGGTAAAAAGCAAGCGGTTGCACGGCATTTTAAAAAACGCCCACGGCTTGACCGCCATTTCCGCAACCTCCGTGGCCTGGCAGGAGCAACAAAAGGGTGTCAAACCAACGGTTTATAACGGCACGGATCAACCTTCGAGCATTTCCCTTCTAGACATCAATTCCGGTTCTGTGCAAACCATATGGGAGTCCACTACAAATCAATTGGTTGAATTTACCTATTCCAGTGAAAGCGGGGAATTTCTTTTGAATTGCCTCGACGCCACAGGGCAATACTTGATTCGCTTTAACCCATTCAGGAAATGGACGGCTGACGGTGGCAGAGTCGTCGGTGGAAAGCATGAATTGGTCAAAAATATCACCTGGGAGAAAGATT
Organism: uncultured Verrucomicrobiota bacterium; assembly: GCA_964249225.1. GTDB lineage: Bacteria > Verrucomicrobiota > Verrucomicrobiia > Limisphaerales > UBA11358 > UBA11358. The sequence continues at coordinate 2,310 of CAXUBD010000033.1, forward strand.
CGCCTCGCTACGCTTTTCTCAATGACGATGGTCTCGGTGCTTTTGACATCAAGGCAAATACCAATTCTGATTTAATCCATCTTCCTTGGCATGGCGGCGTGACCCAATTTGCTTTATTCGGCGACGACCTTTTCATTGTGGGCAATCCTGAAAACGAATCACCCGGCATCTGGCACTACAATCTTGTGAGCAAATCTTTAAATTCCGTGATCTTGGAAGCAGCCGGTAAATATCAGTATGCCAAGGCGGTGCAGTCCGCAAGCGGTTTGACCACCAATTCAACTGGCGGGGAAGTCGGCTATTATCTGTGGAAACCGGCCGACCTTGTGCCCGGGAAAAAATATCCGATTATTTTTACTCAAACTGTCCCTGAATGGCTGCCGTATCAGGAAGCGGCTGCCAATGCCGGATACTATTTTGTCGCCGCCCGACGCAGTTCCTGGGGCAACGATGAGCTTCAGAATTGGGGTGACGATGTCATGAGTGTTTATAAGACATTGCTAAAAGACCCACAAATTAACATGGATACCAATCAGATGTATCTTTGGGGGCGAAGCGCTGAAACCGCTCCATTATCCGCTCTTTTTGAACAGAACCCGGATTTGTGGAAAGGACTAATCATCTTCGATCCCGGCGGCTTGCTAAACCTTGAACAATTGCGGCAGAAAAGGCTTTTCTTCATTACCGGCCGGGATTCGCCCGGTGCCCAAGAACTGCTCCAATACCAGACGCAGGCTTATGAAATGGGCGTTCCTCTGAAATTAATTTTGCAGGATCACATTGCGCATGTGTCCATGTCGCTTGATACCGAAAGCCAGCGGACAATGCGGTTCACGCAGTTCCTATTGAAAAACCGGAATTAAATCAATTTTTTGATTATTAAACCGCTGATTCAAATTTATGGAAATTAAAGGAATTCGTTATTTTTTAGATACTACCGGCGCATTATTCATGGCCGCAGCCGTTGCCTTATTGTTTGGCATCCATGCCAGCGCCAGCTTTGAATTGCCGCCTGACCCCATTTTTGAACTTTCGTTGCGAACGCTTTATTGGGTATTCAGCGGACTCACTTTTGGCATGGCAATATTTTGTTTGGTCAGCCAAAAGGCGTATCTCAAAGCAGTGCTGATTCTGTGGTTGACATTGAATGCCCTGGTTTATGTTTTGGGAGTTCAATGGAATGGGCCGAAAGGAAATTTCAGCGCTTATTTAAGCTGCGTGGCGGATGCCTTCGATATAACGCCCGTCACCGCTTTTTGGATTGCAAAGGGAATTTGCTTCTACCTCCTGATTGGCAGCAGCGTGGTGCTTTTGTTTGGAGAAAAAATGAAAACGCGCGAGGAGAAAATGCTGGCTCATTCCCTCAAGATGGTGTGTCCCGCGTGCGGCGGCCGCATCCGTTTTGCCATTAACAACCTCGACCAAACCATTCCCTGCCCGCATTGCCAGAAAGAAACAATCTTGCGCAAACCGGATAATGTGAAAATGTCCTGCTTCTTTTGCCATGAACATATTGAATTTCCTGCCCATTCCATTGGCCAAAAGATTTCCTGCCCGCACTGCAAAATGGATATCACTTTGAAGGAATAGCAGCCTGCATTAACGAGTTTGCAGTCCGGCGGCGTTGTAGCTCATGCTTTTGGTAGGATACTACAAAGGGTAAAAGGGGGTCTAAAGGGCTCAGTCCTAGTTTTATTTGAGATGGAATTGTCGGTCAATTAAATCATTGTCATGTCCCGGCAATTGCAGATCGAGTATACCGGCGCGGTTTATCATGGACCATCGACGCGAGCCGCTCTTCAAAACCCGCATCGGAATAAATTCTCTCCTCCAAGGAGAGAGAGAAACGCGTGCCGTCCCTTTGAAAAGTTGCGCGCCATCGGGGTCCACGAATATAGCCAGCCCCATGGGCTTTGAAAATCCGGCAAAATGTCTGAAAATAAGTCAGGCGGATGACACAGTTTGTCTTGAGTCGGAACAATGGGCGGCGTGGCAACGATTTTGCGCCCTAAAATGGCGTAAAAAATCTGTGGGTTGTCATTTTTAATCTGTGGTTTGTTCCAAATAATCTTCCGTTTGCTCATAATAATCTGCCGTATGCGCCAAATAATCTTCCGTTTGTTACTTATAATCTGACATTTGATGAAAA
>CAXUBD010000033.1:4468-5084 GCA_964249225.1 uncultured Verrucomicrobiota bacterium
CCGGCGAATGGTTCAAATTATCTTCCGTTCATCTCAAATAATCTTCCGTTTGTTCCAAATAATCTTCCAGTTGCTCCGAATAATCTTCCATTTATGCCAAATAATCTTCCAGATGCTTCAAATAATCTTCCGTTTGCCCTAAAACATCTTCCGTTTGTTCCAAATAATCTTCCGTTTGCTCATGCGCGCCGGTGAAATGGTAGGGATCAGGCGGAGTGTGGTTGTTGGCATATCTGTTGCTATGAAAAAAAATGTGGACGAGGGCGGGGACAGCAATGTCGCGGTCATCGTTTTTTGAGGAATGGAAAGAAAACGAACATGAAAACGAACATATTAAAAGTCGCGCTTTATTTCGCGACTTATTCTGATAACAACCTCAACAGCTTTGGCGCCTTGAGCGTGAGCTGTCTGACGGGCAATCCACTCACACCTGATCTGCCGTTCAAACCGCCGGTGCTGGGAACGTTGCAGGTGGATTTTGCCAACAGCATCACGGCGCAGCAGCAGGGTGGCCGGGAGGCGACGGGCAAAAAAAACACGGCGCGCGCGGCCTTGCTGGCGGCGTTGCGCCAGAACGCGGCCTATGTGCAGAGCCTGGGCTTGACCACTGTAGAGG
>CAXUBD010000033.1:5094-15312 GCA_964249225.1 uncultured Verrucomicrobiota bacterium
CTCCACGGGTTACGACGTGACTTCCAGCAACAAGTCGCAGTCGCCGCTGACGACGCCGGTGTTCGCGCTGGATAATTCCTTTCCCGGCCAGATCACGGTGGATTTGACGGCGGTGGTCAACGCAAAATCGTATCAGGTGCAATACAGCATCGGCACGGGCGCGTGGCAGGAGCTGGGAATTTTCCCCAACACACGCGGGATTTTCGTGCCCGGTTTGACGTCAACGACGATCTGCAATGCGCGCGTGCGCGCCATCGGCGCGGGTCCACGCAATACAGCCAATGGAGCGCGACCGTGTCTGCGGTCGTGAATTGAAGGACAACAGGATTTGCGATTGGTTGGAACCAGTCGCAATGGGCTGAAATCGGGTTGACCACACTCCTCAAAAGCAATCTGGGTTCGCCGAAACAACAACCAAAAACACCTGCCGGTGTCCGTGATGGATGCCGGCAGTTTGGTTTTTTGGAGAAGCGGCGGCGCGATTGGCCGGTCAGCTTTTCGTGGTGCGGAATCCGCCCGCGATCCAGATTATAAGGCAAATCAACAGAACCAAGCCCAGCCCGCCGCCGCCGATGGCCGGACCGCCCATGTAAAAACCGCCGCCGCCGAACAAGAGAAGCAGGACAACTACGAGACAAAACGCCACATGGTTGCCATGGGGTGTTCACCCCATTGTTCTTATTTCAAATGAAACTACCGTTCATGCAGTGTTGCAACCGATGGAAGTCAACCAATGTGGTAAAAAACAAATTATGAAAAAAATAATCCTGACAATAACTTTCGGGCTGGCCCTGACCATTTCCGTTGAAGCCATTCCGCTCAACGCACCCGTTAATTGGGGTCTCGGCCCGCAGACCATCACCGGCGACAGCGACGTAAGCACGCTGGGAACGCTCGTGGACGCTTTTGCCCTGGGCAATGCGGGCATTTCCTCCACCACGGTGAACGGCGTCACTTTTGTGCCGTTCGTCTTTCCGGATTTTTCTTTTTCCAATCCCAACACCGTCACTTCCGGCAATTATAATTTCACGGAAGATGAATTCGCCGACGGTAATGGCTTGCTGGTCAATTACAGCGGCCTCGGCACCGACTCCGGCGCTTACATCACCTTGTCAACAGGGTATCAAGCCCTGTTAGGCAATGGCGGCGGCTCCACCGCGCCGACCACGCTGATCCTCACCATCAGCGGCCTGACGACTGGCCAGACTTATCTGTTCCAATGGTGGGATAATAATTCCAGCCTGACCACGTCCTTCACCGGCCTTGAACTGAACACGGTGTCCACTGCGGACAACGCCGCCACTTTGGCGGGCAACGACGGCACCGCCGGTTCAGTGGGCCAGTTCGCCATCGGCACGTTCACGGCCACTAGCGCGAACGAGGAGATTGATTTTAACGGCAGCAGCGCCGACGGCAACGCCTCCGACCCGATGCTCAACGCCTTTCAATTGCGCGTTGCCGATGTGCCGGAACCTTCAACTTATGGGCTCATGGGAATCAGCACCTTGGCGCTAATATTGAAATTGCGTCCCCGCCAGACATCCTGACCTTCGATTCATGCCTCGGATAGTCTGGAGGGACCCGGTTTCGCACAAGTCGTTGCCGAGATATTCCAACTGGGTCGGATTCGTCTCGGCCTGTTCCGTCCGCGTTTCCGCCGCTCGATCCATGTACCGGGATCGCAGCCCGCGGATTTGAGCCGCAGGGTCAGCGCCAGCGCGATCTTCCGGTCGTCTTCGATGATGAGGATGCGCTTTATCGGGCGAGCGTGGCGTGAGGGGAAGAATTTTTCACGGCATTCAACAGGTTCGCCATCCGGTTGAATTTGTCATCAATGCTGCCGAGCAATTTTTCCATGTCGAACGGCTTTTCGGACAGGCCGATGGCGCCCAGGTCCATGACTTTTTGCATGAGCGTGGGATTGTGGGAGGCGGTGATGAAGATGACCGGGGTTTCGCTTGTTTCGGGCATGTTCAGAAATGTTTCCGCCAGTTTGAAACCGTTTCCGCCCGGCAGCGCGATGTCCAGCAGGATCATGTGGGGGTTGGTGGTGCGCGCCTGGCTGGTCGCCGCGATCGCATCGGCGGCGATGGCGACGTTGTAGCCATTGGCTTTTAGGCGGATCACCAAAGCCATGGCGGTTTTTTGATCCTCTTCGACGATGAGGATTTTTTTCATTTGGCGTTTTTTCTTTTGGTTGAAGATTTTGATTTCAGGGCGTGGGTCCATTGTTCCGGTCGGTTTTTTTGGAGATATCCGCTCTAAGAGCCACGCTTCAATGCGCTAGCCCAAGGTCGGCGGTTATCGCCGGTTCAAGGAATGGTGATGAATGCCCGATAAAAGCGTTGAGGTACGGTCAACACGACATTGGTATCGGTATAAGTCCAGAGATTGGTAACCGGGTTATTTGTCGCGACAAATGTCCAATTCGGCGCGGACAAATTGGTGCTGGCTTCCAAAGTGGCGAGGAAATACGGCGTCGTGTTCAGAACAAGCGTCACGGAATTAGTGGCGGTCACAAAGACGTTGGTGAAGTTGGGCGCGGCCGGCGTCGGGATCGTGCCGGCGTTGGCGTTGAACGTTATCCCGGCACTGAATGCCAGCGCCCGGCCATCCAGCGTGCTGCTGGTGTTCATGGTGATGGATTGATCCGCCAGGATGGTGCCTTTGAAGATGGCGGTGGTCCCGATGGTCGCGATGTTTCCCACCTGCCAGAAAATGTTTCTCGCCTGCGCGCCGCCCGCGAGGATGACATGAATGCCGCTGCCGACACTCAAGTTGGAAGGAATCTGAAAAATCCAAACGTCATCCGGTCCGCCCGTAAGCGTGAGATCAGCCCCGCTGATGACCGCCGTGCTCGAAAAAGTATAAACCCCGGCGGCAAGGTTCAGCCCGCCGATGTTGCCGCCGCCCGGATTCAAGAACGGAGGCGCGGTTGCCCCCGGCCTGCCAGCCGCATCGTTGTAGGCAGTGGTCAAATCGCCTTTAGCCGCCGTCAATAGCGATGGCGCAATCACTGAACCGGGCGGACCGCCGGCATCCACCACGTAGATTGTCCCGTTCACCTGGGCGGCGGTCACCCCCACGGCCGATCCGGTGATGGGGCTGGCTCCGACATCTCCATTGATGGTGCCGCCGCCGGTCGTGGTGATGGCCGCGCCGGAAAGAATGGTGAAGTGCGCGCACGATCCTAAATTGACCGGCGCGGGCCCCGCCGCTTTCACGGTTGGCAGACTTATCAACAGCATCGCAAGCGTCGCCAGAAATGCCCGTTTGACCGGACTGGATTTAAAGACGCGGGCGAGATGAATGGCAAAGAAAAAATATTTCATATAGGCCAAAGTAGTCGCGTTAACCAAACTTTTCAATGGGGTATAACCCGCAGTTAAGGATTATTGCCATTTAAGGAAGTTACCACGTCAAGATACCGTCAAAGATATAATCCCAACCGACGAGAGTAATTACCATTTTAAGGAATGGTGATGAACGCCCGGTAGAAATTTTGGGTCACGGCAGCGGTGGCGTTAGTGTCTGTGAATGTCCAAAGATTGGTGGTTGGATAATTCGTGGCGATGAGTGTCCAGTTAACAGGCGACAGGCTTGGGGTAGTCTGCAAAGTCACAAGAAAATAGGGAGACGTGTCAAGGACGACGGTTGTGTTGGTGGTGGTTCGGGAGATGTTCTTAAAGACTGGCGCTGCCGGTCTGGGCAGACTGCCGCCACTGGCATTGAAAGTGACCGCTCCATTCTGTGCCAAGGCGCGACCATCCAGAATCGAACTGGAATTCATGGTGACGGAGGCATAAACCATGATAGTGCCCTCGAAGATAGAGGATGAATTTAACGTCGCCGAGCTGCCGACCTGCCAAAAAACATTTCTGTCCTGCGCGCCGCCGGTCATGAGCACACGGCTGCCGACACCGACGGTGAGCGTGCTCGCCATCTGAAAAACCCAAACGTCGTCGGGTCCGCCATGCAGCGTAAGATCGCCATTGATGCCATAGGCACCAGATGGAGATTGATAGACACCGCCGGGCAGGGTTTGCCCGCTGAGTTCCGCGCCGACATTGCTGCCGCCGGGAAGCGCCGCCGGACTTGCGTTGATATAAGCGGCGTTCAAATCGAGTGCAGCCTGGGCGGCGATCGGATCGCCGTTGTAAATTGTCCCGTTGATCTGCGCCGGAGGAATTCCCTGTGAACCGGCCGGATACAATCCGACATCGCCATTGATGATGCCGCCGCCGGTGGTCGTCGTCGTCGAGGTGGCCAGGATAGTGAAGTGAACCGCGGATTTTAAATCAATGGGTGCCGGACCCGCTGCCCAAGTCCGGGTCAAGGCCAGCAAGGTCACGGTCAAGACCATGAATATATGTTTTATTCCAATTGTTTTAAGTGTCTGGTGCCGATTTTGCATACTAAACAATAATATGCCTGACGACCGGTTGTATATGGGGTGTTCACCCCATAGGCACGGTCCTGATTATCGAAGATACTAGGACCATGAAGAAAACGCTGTCGGCGATGTTTGTCGGAGGAGATCGTGACGGCATGACCACAGAATTGAAGGTCGCCCATCCAATCCTCTTTTCCATCCTTGAAGCAGCAACGGATGGTGGAATGATTTTAACCGACCGAAATAGATTCCGTTATGCCTTGGTTTCTGCCGGTCCACCTTTGCGTTATGAATTAACAAATCCGCTTGAAAACTTCAAATTAGGACAGGTGACGGACTGGAGTGATGCGAAGCAGCCCATGGCGACTTAAGGGGATTGAGGGTTGAAAGTTGATTTGCAAAAACAGCGAACAGACGGCCCGGCGAAAATGGTGCGCCGTTTTTTGCTTTGATTTGGCTGCGGCGGCTGTGAGACATTTGGCGGGGTTGAATGATTTAACGGGACAAAATAGTCTTGATCAATTTCCGCCATTGGATGGCATGCAGGAAAATCAAGTATGCCATGGCCACGATTGTGAAAATCATCCCGGTTGGTCTGATCCACCCTGGCGCAGGGTGGCTGCTAAATTCATTCCAAAAAACGTGCAATCCAATAAAAACAACCGCAAAAATCACCAAGACATCCGCTAGGGTTATCGCGCAGCGTTCGGCTCTGATCCTTTTTTCCCTGTCTTTGCATTTTTCAATCTTGCGCTGATATTCGTCAATCTTGGCCGGGTCGGTGTTTTTCTTTTTCTCGTCTTTTTCCTTTTGCCGCTGCTGTTGTGTCTCTTCAATTTTTTGCCCCAAGTCGCGGCGGATATTCGCCAGATAAGCTGCCAATGCCACAAGCAAAGTGAGCAAAGTGAGCAAGTTTCCCCGCGTGAGAACATCGGGGCTTGGATTTGTTCCCGGCACGCAATGCGGCGGCGGACAATTCGTCGAGGCGGGCGGGCAATGCGGCATCGTCACCGCCGGGTTTGTTCCAGGGCTGGCAAACGTGACGGTGTTTGTGATGGGCGACTGGCAGCCCGTCAACAGCGCGACGCCAAGGGCCAGCAGCGCAAAAATTGTCGAGGCGAGGCAAACGCGGCAGCCGTTTGAAATGCTCATATTCAATTCCAGTTTTAAGGCTTGACCCGAAGCAACGGTGAATTTTTATTGCTGGAACCCCACGATGACAAGCGAATTGTGACGATTCATGCCGGCAGCCGGGCACGGTCAACGTCGGCGGTTGAAATAAGTTCATGGGGTGAAGACCCCATAGTCAACCGGCGTCACCTTATGTTAGCCTGCGGTCATGAATCTAATCCTAATCATCCTGGTCATTCTTTTATTGTTCGGTGGCGGCGGTTTTTATTATGGCGGCCCGGTTTACGGCGGCAGCGGGATCGGTCTGGTCCTGATCATTTGCCTGATCATCTATGCCTTGGGCGGATTTCGCGGGAAACGTTGACCGGCTTGCTTCTGTGAAAAGTGATTGCGGGACCGGAAGAACGGCGAACGGCGGGTCAAGCGTGAATTCAAATTATTTTCCGGCGGCTCCACTGAACTTGCAAATGGCGCCCGTTTCGGTTCTCCTACCATGGATGCGGAGATTATTATGCTGCCTGTTTCTAACCATCGTCATGGTTCTGACGGGGAAAGTGTGCGCCGGCGCGGAATCGGCGGTGGTGGATCTGGATTACGTGGCGCAACGCGCGTTCGAACGCGCGCGGCAGCCGTTCCATTCGCCGCGCGCCGACCTGCCGAAAGTTTTGCGCGCGGACAGCCTTGACTATGATAAATACCGCGACATCCGTTTTCGCCGCGATCATGCGTTGTGGACGGCGGACAACCTGCCCTTCCGCATCGAATTTTTTCATCCGGGTTATCTTTACCAGGAGCCGGTGCGTGTCAACGAATTCACCCTGACGCACGCGCAACCGATCCGGTTCGTGCAGGATTTTTTCGACTACGGCCATTTGAAGATTCAAAACGAGATTCCGGCCAACACGGGCTACGCCGGTTTCCGCGTGCTGTATGCGCTCAACCAGACCAATCAACTGGACGAGCTCGGCGCATTTCTGGGCGCGAGCTATTTCCGGCTGCTCGGCAAAAACCAGCACTACGGCGAATCCGCGCGCGGACTGGTGATCAATTGCGGCGGCGACGGGCCGGAGGAATTCCCCATCTTCACCGACTGGTGGCTGGGCAAGCCGGAGCGGGACGACAAGGATTTGCGCCTCTTCGCGATTCTCGACAGCGTCAGTTGCACGGGCGCGTATGAATTTTTAATCCGCCCCGGCGAGACGACGGTGGCGGACATCGAGGCGGTGATTTATATGCGCGAGCCGGCGAAAATCTTCGCCGCGAGCAGCAACCAGCCGCCGGTCAGGACGCTCGGGCTGGCGCCGTTGACGAGCATGTTCTGGTTCGGCAAAAACACCGAACGCCGCCCCGACGATTACCGCACCGAGGTCCACGACAGCGACGGCCTGCTCGTCCACATGGGCAATGACGAAATGTTCTGGCGTCCGCTTGACAATCCGCCGGCGCTGCGCCACCAGATTTTTCACGCGCCGAACATCCGCGGCTTCGGCCTGATGCAGCGCGAACGCAATTTCGCGGCGTATCAGGACAGCTTCAATCTGTATCATCTCGTGCCCAGCGTGTGGGTCGAGCCGCACGGCAACTGGGGCGACGGCGATTTGCATCTCGTGGAATTGAACACGGGCTTTGAAGGCCTCGACAACATCGTCGCGTTCTGGGACCCAAAAATCATACCCGTGCCGCTGCGGCCTTATCGTTTCGGTTACACGCTTTATTGGACGCAGGAGAGTGATTTGAAAATTTCCGAGAACAAGGGCGTGTCCACGCGCATCGGGCCGGACGCGCATTTTCCGGGCGCATGGCAGTTCGTGGTTGATTTCGACGGGCCGAAGCTCGACGCCATTCCGGAAAACACTCCGTTGGCGGCCATCGCCAATTGCAGCACCAACGCCGCGATCGTGGACAATCTCGTCATGCGCAATCCCTATCTCGGCACATGGCGCGTCATCTTGAAAATGAAACCCAAGCCCGGCAACGCCGCGCCGGTGGATTTGCGCTGCACATTGCAAAACGGAACGAACGCCGTCGCGGAAACCTGGGTCTATCAATGGAGCCAGCCATGAATGATTTGTCCGACGCTTCCGGCCAGCTCGCGGGCCGCCCGCTGGAAGAATGGAACGCCGCGTATGTGAAGGTGGAAAATTATTTCCACGCCCTGCGCGTCCGCAACAAGGCGCTGCTCGGCCAGCTCGTGCTGCGCGTGCTCGAACGCGCCATGCGCCGCGCCCCCGCCGAGCCGGAACGGCCGACCACCGAACTGGCCGCCGAGGAGATGGATCGCATCGTCACCGAATGGTTCGCCGAAGTTTTGCAATCGCCGCCCAAAACGGATTACACGCTCTCCACGCGCGGACGCCTCGCGCTGCTGCTCGCGGACATGCCGGGCAAATGGCAGGAGCAATTTCTGCGGCCCGGTCCGTGGCCGGAAGAATTCACCGGTGCCATGCGCGAAACCTTTCTGCGCGCCGGGCCGGATTTTCAAATCTCAAAAATGGCGCCGCGTCCGCTCGACCTCGGCCCGATCACGACGCTCACCAACCTGGGCAAACTTCCTTATGCGCGCATGGTCGTGGTCTGGACGCTGTTCACGCTGCTGCTCGTGGCGGTTTTCTGGTTCACCCATCACTGACCATGCCCGGCCAACCGCCATCGCTGCAAGTGACGCCGCTGCCGCGCATCCGGCGGGGCTGGCGGCTGTTCGTCTTTTTTTCCTCCTCGTTGCTGCTCACCGGCGTGGTGTCGCTGATGTTCGCCGACCTGCTCTGGCGCACGGGCTGGTCCACGTCGCGCACGGTGCTGCTCGCCCTGTTCGTGATTTTATTTTTGTTCGCCGCCATCGGCTGCATGCACGGCGTTTATGGATTTGCGCTGCGGATTCTGGGCACGCGCCGGCGCATCACGCAGTCAAATTATCGCGACCAGAACATTGAGGGCATCAGCACGGCGATTGTCTTTCCCATCTACAACGAAGATGCGGTGCGCGTTTACGAAGGACTGCGCGCCACTTACGAATCGCTCGAAAAAACCGGCCAGCTCGAACGCTTCGACTTTTTCATCTTGAGCGATTCGACCGACCCGGACAAATGGGTCGAGGAAGAACGCCGCTGGTTTGATCTCGTCCGCGAACTCGACGCGCTCGGAAAAATTTATTATCGCCGCCGCCTGAACAACGAGGCCGGCAAGAGCGGCAACGTGCGTGACTTTCTCAACGCGTGGGGCCGCCGCTACCGTTATTTCATCTGTTTCGACGCCGACAGCGTCATGCGCGGCGGGACGCTTGTGGATTTGGTGAAGCTGATGGAGGCGCACCCGACGGTCGGTTTGATCCAGACCGTGCCCGCGCTCGTGAACGCGGAATCTTTGTTTGGGCGTATCCAGCAATTCGCCAACCGCCTTTACGCGCCGGTGTTCATCGCGGGACTGAATTATTGGGCGCTCGATCTGGGAAATTATTGGGGCCACAACGCCATCATCCGCACCGAGCCGTTCATGCAATATTGCGACCTGCCGCAATTGCCGGGAAGCAAGCCGTTCGGCGGCCAGATTTTGAGCCATGATTTTGTCGAGGCCGCGCTGATGCTGCGCGAAAACTGGGAAGTCTGGTTCGCCTACGATCTCGAAGGCAGTTACGAAGAAGGCCCGCAGGCGTTGATCGAAAACGCGCAACGCGAACGCCGTTGGTGCCAGGGAAATTTGCAGCACAGCCTCGTGCTGTTCGCCAAAGGCTTGCGCGGCGTGAGCCGGCTGCATTTGCTCCTGGGCATCAGCGGATATGTGGCCGGCCCGTTGTGGCTCGCGTTTTTGCTGCTGTTCAACTGGATCCGCTGGTTTCACAGTTACACCGGGTTGTCGGACATTCCGGTGCAGGCGTTCACGCCGTTCCTGGCGGATTTCAGCGGCACGCAGCACGCGCTGCTCATCTTCGTCATCTGCATGGTCGTCATCATGCTGCCCAAGGCGCTCGCGTTGATTGATCTCGCGAACGACTGGCCGCGCCGCCGTGCGTTCGGCGGCCTGGCGCGCGCGGCGACGAGCGTGGTGGGCGAAACGATTTTTTCTACGCTGCACGCGCCGCTGTTGATGCTCTGGCACACGCGCTTCGTGGCCGCCAATTTCATGGGCGTCAGCGTCGGCTGGGCGACGCAAAAACGCGACGCCGATGGCACGACTTGGATATACGCATTGCGACGGCATTGGGGACATATTTTGATCGGCGTGGTCTGGGGCGCGTTCATGTGGCGGCTCGCACCGGCGATGTTCTATTGGTTCACGCCCGTGCTCGCGGGCATGGTGTTGTCCGTGCCGTTGAGCGTCTTTACCAGCCGCCGCACCCTCGGTGCACGGACGCGCAGCCTTGGGTTGTTTCTCACGCCGGAAGAAACCAAACCGCCGATGGAGATCGTCTCGCTGCGCGCGCATCTGAAAATCCACGAGATCACCGGCGACACCGCGCCGCGCCGCCAGCATTCCGGCCTCGCGGAAGCCGTGCTCGATCCGTATGTGAACGCGATTCACGTCTCGCTGCTGCGCGAGAAACAATTAAATCCGGTGTACGCGGAGCAATTGACCAAGCTCGGCGCGGGCAGCGAACGCGTTCATCTGCTCGGTGAAAAATTATTGGCGGAAGGTCCGGACAAACTCGCCGTGTCCGAACGGCTCGCCGTGATGGCCGATCAGCGCACGATGGTCTGGCT
>CAXUBD010000034.1:0-1083 GCA_964249225.1 uncultured Verrucomicrobiota bacterium
CATCCGTATCGAAAGCATGCGGCTCGCCTGGAAAAAATATCTGGCCGCGTTGCACGCCATTGACAGCGGCGGCGGCTGGCCCGTCCGTCTCGCCAATGGAACGTTGCAGCGCCATCGCGCGTGGAAAAATCTTTTCGCGCGCACGCGCAAAGTGCCGTGAACCTCCGCGCATGAAACTTTCGTTCATCATCGCCACTTACAACCAGCCGGACGCGCTGGAAAAAGTTTTCCAGGGGATCGCGCGGCAAAAAAAATTGCCCGATGAAATCCTCATCGCCGACGACGGCTCCACGGATTCCACCCGCGAAATCATTGACGGCTGGCGAAATAAAATTCCCGTTCCCGTCCGCCATTTATGGCATCAAGACCGGGGATTACTCAAAACGAAAATTTTAAACCAGGCGGTCGCGGCGGCGGCCGGCGACTATCTGGTTTTTTCGGACGGCGACTGCGTCCCGCATCCGCTTTTCATCGCCGATCATCGCGCCCTCGCCGAACGCGGATTCTGGGTGCAAGGCCGCCGCTGTTTTGTGCGCGAACCGTTCGTGCCGGAATTTGCGCCCGGAAAAACTTCCCTGTGGCAATGGTCGTTGCGCGGCCGCGTCTCGCGGCCGCATAAAAGTTTTCGCCTGCCCTTTCCCGTCGTTTTTCGCAATCAGAAACAGCGCGGCATCCTCGGCTGCAACATGGCCTATTGGCGCGACGACATCGTGGCCGTGAACGGCTTTGACGAATCCTACGTTGGCCGCGGCATGGGCGCGGACTCCGATTTGGGCAGCCGCCTTTACAATCTGGGACGTTTGCGAAAATTTGTCTATGGTCGCGCCCTCGTCTATCATCTGGATCACCGCATCATGCCGCGTCCGCATTTTGCCGCCAACAAGGCGCGGCTCGACGAAGTCATCCGCACAGGTAAAATCCGTTGTGAAGCTGGATTGGATCAATATCTCAAACGTGCGGAAGCGAACGCGAAATTTGATTGAGGCAATTACGTTTAACCGTTAATCAATTTTACGATTCAACGATTTGGCACTTTGACAATTTAGCGGCTTTCAAGTTTTCCAGTCGAACGCCTTTTTCTTC
>CAXUBD010000034.1:1093-1712 GCA_964249225.1 uncultured Verrucomicrobiota bacterium
TTTAAGCAGCCTGAATTCCGTGGCGGAAGGTTATCCCACGGCGCGCCCGGCGTTTGAACTGGCGAAAAAATTAAATGTCGTCACGCCCGTGATTGACGAAGTCCACGCGATTCTTTATGACGGAAAAAATCCGGCGAAGGCATTGCAGGATTTGACGGCTCGCGAGTCGAAGGCTGAAGATTGAACCGGCCGCTACCCGTTTAATTTTTCCAGTCGAACGCCTTTTTCTTCACCGCGTAAAGATAGCCGGCGAACAAGATGCCGAGAAACGAAATCATCGAGCCGAAAATCAAATCGCGCGTCGCGTGCTCGGCCAGCATTTGCCGGTAAACCACCGCCCACGGATACATGAACACCACTTCGATGTCGAACAGGATGAACAGCATCGCCACGAGATAAAATTTCACCGAGAAGCGCGAGCTGCCCTCGCCGATCGGGTCTTTGCCGCATTCGTAGGCCGCATCCTTGGCCTTGGTGCGCTTGCCGAACTTGCCGAGCAGCACGGAGATCGTCAGCGTGCCCGCCGCGAAGCCGACGGCGGCGGCGAGCAAAAACAGAACCGGAATATATTGCGCGAGCTGGGATGGTTGCGAATTATCCATGGCGGAAAGATTAAGTG
>CAXUBD010000034.1:1722-12413 GCA_964249225.1 uncultured Verrucomicrobiota bacterium
CGTCACGATGGGAAAATGAAAACTGAAATCGCCTTTGGAATAATTGACATCGCCGGGCAGTCGGCCCAGCCAGCCTTTGCCGAAGCCCGACCAAAGCAGCGCGCCGGCGACCGCGATGAGCAAACCGGCGACGACTAAAAATTTTCCGAGATCGTTCATCGCACATTCGCTTCAAGAAATTTCACCATCGCCGCCGCGAACGGCGCGAGGTCGCGCGGCGTGCGGCTGGAAATCAAATTGCCGTCCACCACGACCGGCTCGTTCACCCAGATGCCACCGGCGTTTTCCAAATCGTCCTTGATGCCGAGCGAGCCGGTGACGCGTTTGCCTTTGAGGATTTTTGCCGAAATCGGAATCCAGCCGCCGTGACAGATGAACGCGACGAGTTTGCCCGATTCAAAAAATTCGCGCGTGAGCGACAGCACCTTCGCGTCGCGCCGCAATTTGTCCGGCATGAAACCGCCCGGCACGAGCAATCCGCAAAAATCTTCGCTGCGCGCGTGCTGCAAAAGCAAATCCGACGCGGCGGGATAACCGTGCTTGCCGGCGTAGGTTTTGATTTCCGGCGCGGCGCATTTCAGCGCGAACCCGGCTTCCTCCAATCGCAGTTTGGGATACCACAATTCCAGGTCTTCGTAGATGTCATCGAGAAACGCGAGCACGGTTTTGTTTTGCATGACGGATTTATTCTCCAAAAAAATCTGCGGGAAAAGTCGCAATGTCACCAAACATTTTTAAAGAGGGGAAAAATCGTTTGTCCGTTTTTTGTTTAAAAATCTTTGCCTATGGGCAGCAAACCTTTGGAATAAGAAATTAAATGAGAATCAATTCCTGAAACTTCAATCGTCACTGATTTAAGTAGTTCTTTTGAGTCGCCGCTTTCACGCTTTTCCTTTGTAACGTCTGTGCGATACCATGTGACTTCGTAATAAGGCAGGTTTCCCCAAACGTCGTTTTTCCCAACCCAATATGATTGATGCAATTCTGCCGGATGAAAGTTTTCTTCTTTGTGTCCCAGCAACACAAAAAAACTTTTCGCCAGTTCTAGCGCGGTTGCGTCATTTAATTTATTCCGCAGGTTCAGTGCTTTTACCGCATCCACTTCTTCTTTGGGCGCAGAATCAAGTTCATAATACGTCTTGGTTCTTCCGTCGCTGAAAGCCGACACCTCGACATTTGTTCCATCGGAAAGAAAAGTGAAAAGCAAACCACTTTTTAATTTCAAATCCGCCATGCAGCCCACGCGCCCGTCTTGAAAAAATTCTATGCGATATTTTGCAATGTTGTTTGTGCTAAAATCGGCAGCGGGACGCTTGTTGCGTTCAACAAATTCCTGCGCCAAAGGAAGCATTTTTTTCCAAAAAAAATCTTCTTCTCTTTTCTCTCCAAAGGTGAACGGAAACAGATAGGCTCTGGCTGCCTGATAAGTTTCGAGCGTCATTTCATCAAGCTTTCGTCCCTCTTTTTTTGACTGCTCTACGTCATGGATATATTCAGAGAGACGTTCTCGGCTGTCGTCTTGGAGTTTTGCGATGGCATTGGTTGTCCCCCAATCAACTCGTTTCAAGTAGAGGAGAACGGTTTGGGCTTCCGATGCTGCGGATAGGTCTTGCTGCAAATGAAGCACATTGACGAGTCGCCAGATGATGCAGCCACCAATGCCCCCCGCAATTAACAATCCAGCCAAAAAAGCTGATACGACTAAAAGCCATTGTTTTTTTCGGGGAGTCATTGGTGGCGTGTTGATGCCTTGTCAATCGTTCCACTTCAAAGACAAATTGCCGTAGGTTTTCATCGGCACGCCGTCGCCGCCGTCTGAATAGGCTCTATAAGCGGCGGCTTGTGAATCTATTACGTTCTCGGTGGTTGGATTGCTCAACCAGTCATTCCAAAAGGACAATGACCAATTCATTGAATCCGTGTCCAAAATGGAAAACGAGATTGTTCCACCCCAGCCCATGTAGGCGCGTTTGTGTTTGTGGTTGTCATCGTAAGTTGAACCGGCAACTGATTTAGGTATGCCGAATGCCTCTGGAAAACTTCCCAAGCCTAACATACAACCATCCAGAAAAACAAAATCAAATGGTTTTGTTGTGCCGTAGATGGTTTGCCCATTAGATATTGGTTGATTTGTATTCCCTAAAAGCGTGTGCACATCATTGACAGTGATTCCATCGCTCGGCGTTCCTTCTTTGAAGCCAATCGCATTGCCATTTACCGCGCCATGTCCCCAAAAATAAAATTCCCGTGTATCTGGATTGCTTGAAGCCAGTCCAGTTTTAACAGCGCCAAAATCACCATTATGTTGCATCGTCATGACCGAATTTCCATAAACGCCGCGACGACTGCCGTTATCAACCTCATCTTGTGCAAGTGCGACTAGGTTTTTGACGTTGTTACATAAATTCGCAGCCGTTCCGTCAAAAATAATCCCAGTAAATCCGGTAAGCTTTTGACGGGCTATGACAATTTCCCCACTGTTCCATGATGTTTCACGCCATAGCGTCGCGCTGGTTGAACCAGTGCTGCCACTGCCGCCAAAACCTGAATCCATCGCCCTTATCCGAGAACTTCCTGAACTGGAAGTTTGGGTTTGGTGTTGCGCAATGAACATTTCCAATGGGGATAATGTCTGCGTCACGACGGTTGGTGCATCCGCAGGTGGCGGCGACAATGGAGGAAAAAGAATTTTCTCATAGTCTGGAGCATTTGAATAACTTTCCAAATACGCAGAATATGCAGCCGTCAAATCCGGTGCTGGCTGTTCAACTGTATATTGAGTGACACCATAGGCATTCGGACTTGCCGAGGCGATCGTCTGGCCGGAACCCAATAAAAGACTCGAACCCACGCTTAATCTTGAAGACCTCATCATTGATAAACCGCCAAAACCGCCGGAAGCCACCGCAATCGTGATTGTATACGCTGCTTGAGCAGGCATAACGTCGCCGTTATCGTCAGTTCCGTCCCAATTCGTGTTTATGTTGCCGTCAGACGTAGAACCCAAAATCGTGCGGACTGTCACGCCGTTGCTGTCCATGACAAAAATTTCCCAATCGGCGGGATAAATATCCGACACGACATCAATTGGCACAAAGGAATCAAAAAGTGAATCAGCATCCAGCCAGCGAACCGGATTTTCAAAATCCAAAGTGATCGGGGTTGATGCTGTTGTGCCATTTCCGGTGTCATTTGCGCTCACATACACCGTATGAAGGCCGTTTGTGAAGTGAGTCGTGTCCAGATTGAATGAGATGCCGCCAGAATCAATGTAGCCCACTTGTGCATCATCCAAGTAAAGGTTCACGCCTTGTATTTGTGTTCCGATTTGTGCACCGACTCCAATCGCAATCGGTCCACTGACAGTCTGCCCGTTTGTCGGAGAATAAATCTGGACTCCGCTGTTCGTTGGAATTTCAACATTAAAAAAGGCTATCTGTGGATTTGCCGTGGAAGCTTCAACGGAAACGGTTGCATCTCCTGAAAAAGCATCTTCCAAAGGTGTCCAAAGTGAAAGAGGCGTGGTGAGGTCAGACGTGGACAAGACGGTATAAGTTGTTCCCACTTGGTTCGTCCAATTTAACTGAACCGTCGTTAACGAATCTTTTGCTATGCTTAAATATGGCGGTGTTTGTGCGTTGGCAATGAGACAAGTTGAGCAGATAGACAATGCTAACAGTTTGATCTTTTTCATTTTATCCTTTCTCGCGTCCCCGCCTTACTGAACCCAAAGGGCGTGATTACTCACGCCCCGCTACAGGCACAGACATGCCTTCAATAGAACGCTTTCAGCACGCCCAGTTACGGGCGCGCTTCAGCACTTACTATTGAGTCCGTGAAATTGTCTGTTTCGTAGCGGACAGCAGCCGAAGCCGCAAAATGTTTTTTTGTTTAGATTTATTTCATTCGTTTGGAACTTCCTGACTGACGCTTCGTTTTTTACGCCTTTAACCGAAAATTGCCAAGTTCTTTTTCCAACTTTTTCCTTTTGCGATTACCCGTTTGCCCGTTCAATTCCACGCCATGTCGCGCGATTACGTTCTTGAGCCGTATCACTCCGCAGTCCATCTGCAGATTGATTACGCGCGCGAACTCAATCCGCAGCAGCTCGCCGCTGTCACCGCGCCGCCCGGCCCGGCGCTCGTCATCGCCGGCGCGGGTTCGGGCAAGACGCGCACGCTCACCTATCGCGTCGCGTATTTGTTGGAACAGGGAATTCCGCCTGACCGGATTTTGCTGCTCACGTTCACGAACAAGGCCGCCGGCGAAATGATGCGCCGTGTCTCGGATTTGATCGGGCAGGAACTGCGCACGCTGTGGGGCGGCACGTTTCATTCCATCGGCGCGCGCGTGTTGCGCTCGCACGCGGACGCGCTCGGTTACCAGCGCGATTTCACGATCCTCGACCGCGACGACGCGAAGGATTTGATCAAGGCCTGCGTCGCCGACGCGGGCATCGAGACGAAAGGCACGCATTTTCCGAAACCCGAAGTGCTCAACGAAATTTTTTCTCTCGCCGTCAACACGCACAAAACGGCGAATGAAATTCTCGATTCGCAATACAGTTATTTTTCGCAATTCGCCGCGCAGATCGCCGACCTTGGCGAACGCTACGTCAAACGCAAACGCGCGACGAACGGCATGGACTTCGACGACCTGCTCGCGCTCTGGCTGAAACTGCTTCAGGAAAACGCCGACGTGCGCGAACATTATCAGCGCCGTTTTCAATTCATCCTCGTGGACGAATATCAGGACACGAACAAATTGCAGGGCGACCTGATTGACCTGCTCGCCGCGCGGACGCAAAACGTCACGGTCGTCGGCGACGACGCGCAGAGCATCTACGCGTGGCGTGGCGCGAATTTTCTGAACATCCTGGAATTTCCCAAGCGCTATCCGAACGCGAAAGTTTTCAAGATCGAAACGAATTACCGCAGCACGCCGGAAATTTTGAAAGTCGCCAACGCCGCAATTTCGGCAAACGTGAATCAATTTGCGAAAGAACTTGCGCCGTCGCGCAAATCCGGCATGAAGCCCGCGCTCGTCGCGTGCGTGGACGCGGCGCAACAGTCCGCGTTCATCGCGCAGCGCGTTTTGGAATTGCATGATGAAGGCGTCGCCGCGAATCAGATCGCCGTGCTGTATCGCTCGCATTTTCACGCACTGGAATTGCAACTCGAACTCACGAAGCGGCAGATTCCATTTTCCATCACGAGCGGCATCCGTTTCTTCGAGCAGGCGCACATCAAGGACGCAACAGCGTTCCTGAAATTCATCGTGAACCCGCGTGACGAAATCGCGTTCAAGCGGCTGGCACAATTGCTGCCCGGCGTCGGCGCGAAGGCGGCGGAAAAACTGTGGCGGAATTTTAATCTGGAAATGTTTCCCCTCACCCGGCCTTCGGCCACCCTCTCCCCATCCGATGGGGAGAGGGACGGGGTGAGGGCAAAATCCAAGACGCCGCTGGCTGTCGCGTTACAGGATTCCATCGCGCCCGTGCCGAAAAAAGCCACGCTGCCGTGGGCGCAATTCACCGCGACGATTGCGCAGCTCGAAGACGAAACCGTCCGCAAGAGCGCGTCGAAGATGCTGCGGCTCGTGATTGACGCGGGCTACGACGATTATCTCAAGGAAACTTTTGCGAACTACCGTTCGCGCGTCGAGGACCTTGAACAGCTCGCCGCGTTCGCGTTTCAATTCGGCACGGTCGAGGAGTTTCTCACGCAACTCGCCCTGCTCACCAACGTCGAGGCCGAGGGCGACAAATCCCAAAACGATGATGAAAAAATCCGGCTCTCGACCATCCATCAGGCGAAGGGCTTGGAGTTCGAGGTCGTGTTCGTCATCATGCTCTGCGACGGAATGGTTCCGTCCGCGCGCTGGATGGACAGCACCGACGGCGAGGAGGAGGAAGGGCGTTTGTTTTACGTTTCCATCACGCGCGCGAAGAACGAATTATATTTGAGCTACCCGCTGATCCGCGGTGGTTATGGAAATTCCGGCAACGACGCCTTTCAATCGCCCTCGCGCTTTCTCTCAGAAATTCCCAAGGAGCTTTTGAACGAATGGAATTTGAAACCATCCTATTGAATCTTTTCCCAATCGCGCATTGCGCCGGGAATGATTTTGAACGACGGATGCGGCGCGGGGATTTTTACCGATGCAAATCCGCGCAATCGTTTCGGATCGCGCTTTTTCAATTTCCGTTTCAAGTGTTCCCACTCGTATAGCAACTGGCCGCGCGTCTCCGGGATTTTTCCGCGCGAACGTGGCGCGCTGATTTTTGAAACGTCAAAGTTGTAACCGCGCCGCCCGGATTCTTCATGCACGGCTTTCAAATATGCCGCCAAGGCGGCGGCGGGATTTTTGGTTTCCGAAAAGCGGAGCAGTTGCGGATGGTGTTTGTAGCCGCGCGTCTTGCCTTGCAGAACTTTCTGCGCCAGCAGCGCCTCGCGCCAGAGCGCGACGAGACCTTTGGCATCAAGGTATTTCGGGTGCAAGGTCCACAGCCGCATCTTACTTGCTGATGCCGCGTTCGCTGGCGCGGACGAATTCGATCAGATGCAACACTTCCGGCAGCGGCGGCAATTTTTTCTCGATCTTCGCCAGCGCGTTGGGGATGGCGAGGCCTTCGCGGAACAGAATTTTGTAGGCGGATTTCAACGCGCTTTGCGCTTTGTCGGCAATGCCATGGCGTTCCATGCCGACTTTGTTGATGGTGCGCGTCTCGGCGGGATTGCCGTCGGCGATCATGAACGGCGGCACGTCCTGCACGACTTTCGAGCAGCCGCCGATCATCGCGAATTTCCCGATGCGGCAGAATTGATGCACGGCCGCCAGCCCGCCGACGACGGCGTGATCGCCGACGGTGACGTGGCCCGCGAGCGTGGCGACGTTGGACATGATGATATTGTTTCCGAGCACGCAATTATGCGCGATGTGGCAGTAGGCTAGGATGTGGTTGCGGGAACCGACGCGCGTGATTTCGCCTTCACCGGTAGCGCTGTGGATGGTGACGTATTCGCGGAAAGTATTGCCATCGCCGATCTCGGTGCGCGTGACGCCGCCCTTCCATTTCAAATCCTGCGTCTTCAATCCGATGCTCGCGAACGGAAAAATTTCATTTTGTTTGCCGAGCGTCGTATGGCCGTCAATGACGACGTGCGAATGGAGCCGGCATTTTTCGCCGAGCGAAACATTTTCGCCGATGACGCAAAACGGTCCGATTTCGCAACCTCGGCCGATTTGCGCCTGGGGATGAATGACGGATGAAGGATGAATCATGCCTCGCGCAATATGAAGGTGATTTCGGCTTCGCTGACGATTTCGCCGGCGACTTTGCAGACGCCCCTGCCCTTGCCGATCTTGCCGCGCGCCTTGGTCAGTTCAACTTCGATGATCAGCACGTCGCCGGGGAAAACGGGTTTGCGCCATTTCACATTGTCGGCGGCCATGAAATAGGCGACCTGCGTCGCCGCATCAATGATCTTCAAAAGCAAAATGCCCGCGACCTGCGCCATTGCCTCAAGTTGCAATACGCCGGGCATGATCGGATGATACGGAAAATGTCCCTGAAAATACGGCTCATTGATCGTGACATTTTTAAGGCCGGTGATTTTCAACCCGTCAATTTTCAAAATCCGGTCCACCATCAGGAACGGCGGGCGATGCGGGATGATCTTCATCAATTGCTCCACGTTCAACGCGCCGTTGGCGGCCACGGGAATTTCCGGCGAATCTTCCGCATTTGGATTTGGCGGCGGCGCGAAGGTCTGCGCCGCGCGCAACGGTTTGTGCATCTGCGCCAGGATCAGTTTTGCAAACTCGCAATTCGCGGCGTGGCTCGGCTTGATCGCGATCAGATGTCCGCGGATCGGTTTGCCGAGCAACGACAGATCGCCGAGGATGTCCAACATTTTGTGCCGGACAAATTCCTCGGGATAACGCAGCGGCTCGGTCGTCAACACCGCGTCCTCGCGGATCACGATCGCATTTTCGAGGCTGCCGCCCTTGATCAGATTATTTTTGATGAGATGCTCGATCTCCTCGTAAAAGCAAAATGTCCGCGCGTGCGACAATTCCTTTTCCCAAGTCTTCGGCGTGACCTCGGTGCTGTAAAATTGGGTGAAACGGCCGTTCTTGCCGGCGCTGGTGCAGGTGATCTTGAAACCCGCGTCCGGGAAAAGCGTCATCACCGTTTCGCCCAGCCGCATCTCAATCGGCGCGGTCGGCGTGTAAAAATCTTTTTTCTCCGGCAATTCCTTGATGCCGGCGGCTTGGATGACTTTGCAGAATTCGCGCGAACTGCCGTCGGCGATCGGCGGCTCGTTCGCGTCGAGTTCGATGACGGCGTTGTCAATGCCAAAGCCGGCGAGCGCGGCGAGGAGCTGTTCGACGGTGTGAAACATTACATTTCCCCGGGCGAGCGTCGTGGAGCGGTTCTTCTCGGAAACATATTCCACGCGAGCCACGATCTCCGGCTTGCCGTCGAGGTCCACGCGACGGAACCGCACGCCGCTGCTGGCGGGCGCGGGCAGAATCGTCATGTTGACCCGGTTGCCGCTGTGCAGGCCGATGCCGGAAAAAGTCGCGGGGCGATTGAGCGTCTGCTGATTGAACACGGATGGATTAGACAAAACGCGGATGAAATTGGCAAGATTGCACTTGCGACCGATCTCCGTGGAAAAAATATGGACGAAACAACGTCGTAAGCTTGCCTTTTGGCCCGGTGTCGCTCAATTTTTAGCCGCAAATCTAATCGCCATGGAAACCCTGCAAGACCTCGGAAAAGAATATCAACAACGATTCGCGGCCCTGGCTCCTTACCGCGACTCAGTCTGGCAGATTTTGGTGCGCGATTTTTTCCAGCGTTACGTTCACCCGGACGCCACGGTTCTCGATCTGGGCAGCGGCTGGGGAGAATTTATCCGAAACATCCAAGCGCGCCGACGGATCGCGATGGATTTGAATCCCGACATGCCGTCGCGCGTCGGTTCCGGCGTCGAGACGATTCTACAGGATTGCTCGCAAACGTGGCCGGTGGCGGATGCGTCGCTCGACGTCGTTTTCACCAGTAATTTTTTTGAGCATCTCCCGGACAAGGATGCGCTGCGGCGAACTTTGCAGGAAGCCCGGCGCTGCCTCAAGCGGGGCGGACGGATTATCTGCCTCGGCCCGAACATCCGGTTTTTGCCCGGCACTTACTGGGATTTTTGGGATCATTTTCTGCCGTTGACCGACCGCACGATGGTTGAAATCCTGACGCTCGCCGGCTTTGCCGTGGAACGAGTCGAGCCGCGTTTTTTGCCTTATTCAATGTCGCAGGGATTCACGCCGCCGCTCGGGTTCATCTCGCTGTATCTCCGTTTCCCGTTTCTCTGGCGCATTTTCGGAAAACAATTTCTGCTCGTCGCACGAAAACCATGACCTGCTTTACCGATTCAATGACAATTTCGAATTGCGCTTGCACCGTTTGTTTCCGCGTTTAACCTGTCACCGTGGCTTGGTTCACTGACCGGCATTTCTTTCTGCTCGCCGTCGCGCTTTACGGCGCGAGCACGGTTCATGCGGTTTTCCTCTGGCGAAAAGGATTTCGCAAGGACGACCGCGCGACTTATTTTCTGCTGCTCGCCGCGTTCACGCTGCACACCGTCGCCATGTTCAAGCGCGGCTTTTCCATCAACCAATGTCCCGTCAACAATCTCTACGAAGCCACGACGTTCATCGCGTGGACCATTGTCGCCGCATATCTCGTTCTCGGCCTGCTGCCGCGACTGCGCTTCCTCGGCGCGTTCGCATCGCCGCTGCTTTTCGGCATCGGCGTCTTCGCGCTCATGCCGTCGCTCGATCCGCCGCGCGGGCCGCAACCGGATTTTTCCAACGGCCTGACCAGCCTCCACGCCGCGTTGATCCTTTTGGCCATCGGCGCGTTCGGATTAAGCGCCGTCGCCGCGCTGATGTTTTTGACGGAAGAGCATGATTTGAAATTCCACAAATTGCGCGCAATTTTTTCCCTGCTGCCGCCGATCCAACGGCTCGAACGCGTGATGAACGGCCTGCTGATCGCGGGAATCATTTTGCTCACGGCGGGATTGGCATTCAGTCCGCTGTTGCTGAAACAAAAATACGGCGTTTATTTCAAAAACGATCCGCTGCTCGACTATTCCATTTTCATCTGGGCATTTTATCTCGCACTGTTGGTCGCACGCTGGAAATTCGGCCAAGGCGGACGCCGCTTCGCCTGGAGCGCAGTCGGCAGCTTCACCTTCATCCTGCTAACGTTTTGGGGATTTATTTTATTGTCACCGATTCATCACCAATGAACATCGTCGTCATCGGGTTGAGCCACCATTCGTCGCCCGTGGAATTGCGGGAACGCTTCGCCTTTGCCGACGCAAAAATTCCCGGCGCGCTGAAATCGCTCCGCGACTCCGGCATCGCCGGTGAAGCGGTGATTCTCTCGACGTGCAATCGAGTGGAAATTTACGCCGCGACTTCGCTTGAACCCGCAAAAGCATTTTCCGAATTGAAACAATTTTTGAAAACCGTCCACGCTTTTGAAAATCCGCTCGGCGAAGAAATCCTTCTCGGCAAAAAATTGTTCTACACGGCGCTTCAGCCGATGGTCGGCCGGCGCTGGATTTCCTGCGCGAGCTGTCACCCCGATGGCGAGACCGATGGCCGGACATGGC
>CAXUBD010000034.1:12423-13413 GCA_964249225.1 uncultured Verrucomicrobiota bacterium
AACATTTGTTCAAAGTCGCCAGCGGACTCGATTCGATGGTGCTCGGCGAAACGGAAATTCTCGGCCAGCTCAAAACCGCCTACGAACTTGCGCGCGAGCACCAGCACACCGGCGCAAAACTTAACAAAGCCTTTCAGCGCGCGTTCAACGCCGCCAAACACATTCGCACCGAGACGAGCATCCAGCGCGGCAGCGTATCCGTCGCTTCCGTCGCCGTGGAACTCGCGGAAAAGATTTTCAGTTCGCTCGCCGAACGCGAAGTCCTCGTCATCGGCGCGGGCGACATGAGCGAGAAAACCGCGCGCGCTTTGCTTTCGCGCGGCGCAAAAAGCATCATCGTCGCCAACCGCTCGCACGAGCGCGCACAAGTTCTCGCGAAAGAATTCGGCGGCCGTGCCGTGCAATTTGATGATTGGGCGGCGGAGTTTGAAAAAATTGACATCGCCATCAGCAGCACGTCCGCGCCGCATCATATCCTCGACCGCGCGAAACTGGAGCCGTTGATGAAGGCGCGCAAACATCGTCCGCTCCTGCTCATTGACATCGCCGTGCCGCGCGACATTGATCCCGCCGTGAATTTTCTGGAGAACGTTTATCTCTATAACATTGACGATCTGCAAGCCATCGCCGACGACTATTTGAAACAGCGCAAAGAAGAAATCGCCCGCTGCGAACAAATCATCGCGGAAAAAGTGAAGCCGTTGCTGGAAATAAAAAATATTCAACCACGGATTAACACAGATGGACACGGATTCAAAACGCAGGCGGAAATAATTTGAATTGTCCAACGGGTTTGCTTTCCATCCGTGTTTATCCGTGTTTATCTGTGGTTAAAAATAAATGGCTTCTGAAAAACCCATCATCATCGCCACGCGCGGCAGCGCGCTCGCGCTCGCGCAGGCCAACTTGATCGCGGAACAATGCCGCACGATTTTTCCGCGCCTGCGCTTCGAGTTGAAAATCATCAAGACGACCGGCGATAAATTGCAG
>CAXUBD010000034.1:13423-14987 GCA_964249225.1 uncultured Verrucomicrobiota bacterium
TTGCAGACCGCCTCGCTGGCGAAAGTCGGTGAAACTTTGCCGAAAGGTTTGTTCACGAAAGAACTGGAAGTCGCGCTCGTCAAAGGCCGTGCCGATCTCGCGATTCATAGCCTGAAAGATTTGCCGACGGATTTGCCCGCCGGTTTAATTCTGGCCGCGACGCCAAAACGCGCCGATGTGCGCGACGTTTTGATTTATCGCGACGCGGAATTTTTCGCAAATCTCGCGACGCAAAAATCTGACGATTGGATTCCCGGCCAGAGTTCGCTCAAAGGTTTCAAGCCGCACGCGGCGCTCAAAGATTTTCCGGCAGGCACGATCATCGCCTCGAGCAGCACGCGCCGGAAGATGGCATTCCTCGCCGCGCGACCGGATTTGAAGATTATTGAGATTCGCGGGAACGTGCCGACGCGATTGCAAAAAGTTTCCGAGCGTGATGAATTGGACGCGACGGTGCTCGCGCTCGCCGGTTTGACGCGGTTGAATTTTGAGATCAAGCCCGACGGAAAACTGGCCGGCGACGCCGTGCCAGATGGTTTACTCGCGACGGTTTTGGATTTGGACGTGATGTTGCCGTGCGTTGGACAGGGCGCGATTGGCGTGGAGATTCGCGCGGATGACGAGCGCATTTCAAAAATTTGCGAGCGGCTGAATCATTTCAACACGTTTCGTTGCGTGACGGCGGAGCGCGCGTTCTTGCGCGCGATGGGCGGCGGCTGTCAAAGTCCGGTCGCAGCGTATGCGGAAATCATCGGCGACAAAATCTCCCTGCGCGCGGTTTCCTATCGTGATGAACAAGTGAAACGCGGCGAAGCGAAACGTCCGATTGCAGAAGCAATTGCCTTGGGCGAGGAACTCGCGGCGCAGTTGAATTGAAAAGTAGGAGTCGAGGTGACGAGACTCATTTTGGAAAAATTAGAGACTTCTTACGTCGTCTCCTACAATTCAAAAAATAAAACGGCGCGAACTTTCATTCGCGCCGTTCCCCAGTTCCTCCGCTGGTAGTTTCCCGAATTATTTCTTGCCCTTTTTGGCCGGACCGGTCGGCACAGTGGCGATGGTCTGCAAGATGCGGCTGGCGATCTTGTAGGGGTCACCCTGCGAATTCGGACGGCGGTCTTCCAAGTAGCCTTTGTAGCCGTTGTTGACGAAGCTGTGCGGGACGCGGATGGACGCGCCACGGTTCGCGACGCCGTAGTTGAACTTGTCAATGGACTGCGTTTCGTGCAGGCCGGTCAGGCGCAGATGATTGTCCGGGCCATAAACCGCGATGTGTTCGTTCTTGTATTTGTCAAATGCGGCCATGAGCGCCTCGAAGTATTCTTTGCCGCCGACGGTGCGCATATATTCGGTGGAGAAGTTGGAGTGCATGCCGGAGCCGTTCCAATCCACGTCCTTGCCGAGCGGCTTGCAATGATAGACGACTTCGACGCCGTATTTTTCGGTGAGCCGGTTGATGAGATAACGGGCAATCCACATTTGATCGGCGGCGTTTTTTGAACCTTTGCCAAAGATTTGAAATTCCCACTGGCCTTTGGCGACTTCGGCGTTGATGCCTTCGTGG
>CAXUBD010000035.1:0-14981 GCA_964249225.1 uncultured Verrucomicrobiota bacterium
AAGCCGTTCAAATTTTGTTTCGCAGATAAAATCCAAGATCGTTTGAAATCTTGATTCTGTTTCAACGGTAAATTCGACGATGAAATTCGTCCGCAGCGCGATGCCGGGAATTCCGGCGCGGATTTTTTTAATGAGGTCAACGATGTATTGCTGCGAGGTTTCGCGACGCATCCGTTCGAGCATGTTTTCGTGGATGTGCTGCAACGGAATATCAACGTAGCGCGCGACTTTCTTGCAGTCGGCAATGGTAGCAATGAGTTCGTCCGTCCAATGCGCCGGATGCGTGTAGAGCAGACGAATCCAAAAATCACCCTTAAGCGCATTCAATTCACGCAGCAGCGAGCAAATTGTCGTCGCATCGGCGGAAAGTGATTTGGCGGCGGCGGAAAATTTTTCGGGCGAAGAAATCGCGCGCGAATGATTCGGGCGCAAATCCAGTCCGTAGTAAGTCGAGTCTTGCGAAATCAGATTGATTTCCTTCACGCCATCGGCGATGAGTGCTTTCGCTTCGGCGACAATGTCCTTTTGCGTGCGGCTGCGATGCGAGCCGCGCATCCGGGGAATGATGCAGAAGCTGCACGGATGATTGCAGCCCTCGGCGATTTTCAGATACGCAAAATGTTTCGGGGTCAGGCGGAAACGGGGCGTCTCGAAATCAGGAATGAAAACCGGGCGCGCGGTGACATTGAAAAAAGGCGCGAGGCTTGAGGCTTTGGGCCCGAAAACGGTTTTGGTTTTGCCAAATTTTTCTGTGTCGCGAATGGATTCTTCTTTTTCGTTTTCGGAAATGTCGCGGTTTTTTTCCAGTTCGTGCAAGCGCGAAACGACTTTGGATTTTGGACTTTGAATTTCAGATTGTCCGTTGGAAATTTTTCCGGCGCGATTGGTAATGGCTCGGCCGACGATGTCGCCAACTTGCGCGACCTGGTCAATGCCCATGAACGCGTCCACTTCGGGCATAAGTTTCGGCAGTTCTTCGCGAAAACGCTGCGAGAGGCAGCCGGAAACGATGACGGCCTGGCCGCGCCGGTTCGCGTCGCGCAGTTCGATGGATTCGAGAATCGTGTCCACGCTTTCTTCCTGCGCGGAATCAATGAAGGAACAGGTGTTGACGATGAGCGCGTCGGCCTGCGCGGCGTCGTTGGTGATCTCCACGCCGCTTTTTAAAAGCGAGCCGAGCATGATTTCCGCGTCCACAAGATTTTTCGCGCAGCCAAGGGAAATCAAGCCGATGCGCAGCGGGCGGGAACTGGAATTTTTCTTCGTCACAGACGGAAAAGGTTAACAGAGATTTGCGGTGAAGCAATGTTGTGAATCGGCTGGCGCGAACCCCCGCCCGGTAAAAATTATTTATTGGTCGTGGCCGGGAAGTTTGTCTCCGACAAGTCCGGAGGGGCAACCGGATTGTTTGTAACGGACACCGGCGGGACGTTGGTTTCCGCCGGCAGGCCGAGGTCGGTGCGCAAGACCGCGCGCAGGGCGTAAGGCGCGCCCTGCTGCGGATCCAGCAATTGATTCACGACGGTGCGATTGAGCGCGGCGAAAGGCGGGAGCGCGGTGCGTTCCGAAAAATTGTTGTGTCCGGTCGTTTTGGCGACGTAATGCTCGTAGACTTTTGCGGCGAGATTTTTGAAGCCGGCGGCGCGGTCTTCCTGCCCGATGGCCAGTTCGTAATAAGAACGCATGAGCAATCCTTGAACCACCGCCGTCGTGCGTTCCTGCGAAGTGTCGCCGATCTCCGACTGCACGCGGGCGACGGCGTATTCGTCGAGCGTAAGGTTGCGCGGGAAGGAATTCGGATCGCCATCGAGAATGACCACGTTCGGATAGAGTTCGCCGAGCATTTTATACCACCTGGCGGCCTCGGCCACGCGGTTGTTTTCATAAAGAAAATAAACCGCGTCTTTCAGAAAATTCCGGTGCGCCCGCAAGATGCCGTCCCGCATGCCGGGCTGGGTTTCTTCGGCAAACATTTGTATGTAAGCGGCGTTGACCTGCGGCGCGAGATCGAGGTTCGGTCCCAGCGAATAGGTTTTGGCGAACGGATCGGCGATGAACCGTCCGTGATGAAACGCCTGCAACATGGATTGATAAATAATGCGGCGCAGCGTGATCAAATCCTCCGCCTTGACCTTGTCCGGATTTTTTTTCGCCGCATCAAGGCCGGCCGCGCCCCAATAGATCGCCTGCGTCTCCGGCAATCGCCAGTCGAACGGGCCGTATTGCGCGTCCACCTTTTGCGCGAACACGGGATCCATCTTGTATTTTTCGCGCAGGACGAATGCGTTCGTTTTTTCCCCGGCGGTTTGCGGGTGGAGCAGCGCGGCAAAGTTTGTCCCGCCCGTGCCGAAGAATGGCGTCATTTCCCGGGCCCATTCGCGCTTGTAATAAACATTCGCGTCGTCGAGGTTCGCGCCCATCTTGTGCTGAAAAAACCACGCCAGTTCGCGGTAAATCAGCGGCTCGTCTGGATTGTAACGCAGCCCCTGGTCGCGCAATAATTCGACACCGTTCTCGACCCAGCGCCAGCGGTCGGGAAAATCCTTGAACTTGACCGAGATGTTATAGGCCATGTTCCACGCCTGAAACAGCCAGACCTGCGTGAAATGCGGTTCCAAATCCGTGATCCAGTTCGCGAGTTGCGCCGCTTCGAAAAATTTGTCGTCCTGCTGCAAATCGTTGGAACGGATCCAGAGAAAATTGGAGATCAAGCCGCGAAACCCGCCGAGCGCGACCGTCGTGAACGCCAGCATCGGCGGCGCGTTTTCGAGAACGTCGGTGTGCGTGAGGCCGAGCCGCGCGCGGTCGCGGTTCAGGGATTTTTGAACCTGGCCGGAACCGAACAGCAGCGCGGCGGCCAGCAAAAGCAAAATAATTTTTTTAGCGCGCGGGTTCATTGATTGCCCTGCGCCGTCGCCAGTTCGCGGCGGCCGAAAAGAATGATGCCCGCCAAGGCGACTATTCCGCCGAGCAACAAAACGATTTGTGTGAAGGCCGCGCCGAGTTCGCTCCACGAAATGCTCCGCCCGCTGCTCAACGAATCAATCGGCGAAAAATTTTGTACCAGTTGCACAATGGTCAAAATGCCCTTGAACGCCGGAAGCAGAAACACATCCGCGCCCGAATGCCCCGCCACGCCAGTCTCTTCGTTGCCCGCCGCAACCGAGCCGGAATCAATTGCGTCCGCCAGCGTGCCGCTCGACATCACCACCGTCAACAGCGCCAGGGAAAAAAACGTCGCCACCGGGAACGACAGAAAACTCGCCGCCGCCAAACCCAGCGCCGCCATCAGCGCCAGCCAGCAAAAAATGATCCCCAGCCCGCGCGCGAAATTCAGCGCGAAACTGCCTTCGGGATACAAGACCTCCATCCCGTCTTCGAGCGGAAACAGCAGCGATGTGTTGTTCGGGTTCAGAAAAACAATCGTCAGCACGCCCTGGTCGTCGAAAAGATTCGCCGGAATCTCAAACTCGTGGAACGTGTCCGGCGCCAGGCTCATCGGCGTTTCCGTCTGCCACAGCTTCGCCGTGTCCGGCACGCCGACCTGCCACAACGCGAGAAAAGTGCCGGAAGAACTTTTATTCGCCGTGTTGAATTTCACGCGCAGTTGCAGCGGCTGGTCGCGCAGGAAATTTTTCGCGTAGCCCAGGTTGATCTGCCAGGGCCGCGTATTGCCCGGCGGCACCAGTTGAAAATCCGCCTTCACCCGCTCGCGGATTTGTTTGCGCACTTCGGCCAGATCCACTTTGTCCACCGGACTCGTTTTCAAACGGCCCTGTAAAATCCGCTCCGTTTCCGCGTCAATCTGCGCGTCGTAATTTTGCTCCTTCGCCGAGCCGCGCGCGACCAGCACCTCTTCGCGCAAAACTTTTTGTTCCGCGAGCGGCAGCTTGTGGGCGCGCCATTGCAACAACCCGTAGATGCACGCGCCCGACAACGCCAGCAACGCCGCGTTCAGCGACATGATGCCGATCCATTTTCCAATCCAGATCTGCCAGCGTGCAATCGGTTTTGTGGCGACGACTTGAATCTGGCATTCCTCGATGTCGCGCGCCAGCGTGCCGCACGAAAGCCACAGCGTCGAAAGCCCGAGCAGCGCCGTGACCGTGCTCAACGTGTAGGTCAGCAAAATCTGCGTGAACCCGCGCGCCGTGCCGTCGTCCTTGATCAAGACCGGCAGGCCGATCACCGACGCCAGCAGCAAAACCGCGATGACGAGGAACAGCTTGAACCGCAGCACGGCCTTCCATGTCAACCACGAGATGGCGAGAATTCTTTGCATTTTTATTTGTCCGCAGATTTCACAGATTTACGCAGATTAAGAAGTTGAAATTTTATGTGCGAAAATCTGCGCAATCTGCGGATGAAAATCATTTCGGCTTTCCAAGTAGCGATGACAATTTTTCATCCGCCTTCGACAAATCCACCGGCTTTGTTTCCGGCGTTGGTTTGGCTTCAGGAATTTTTGCCTCTGTCGGCTGCGTCAAAGTTGCCAGTTTTTGGTCGTCCAATTTCTTTTTGGCAATGGGCGCGGAAATTTTTGCTTCAGGAATTGTTTGCGCCACCTGCGGCAATGACAATTTTTCCAAAACTTTTTCCGTCGCCGGCTGCGCTTCCACGCCGCCGCGCAAATACTCGGCCACACGCGCGCCGGATTGCGCGCCGCTGGTTTCGTTCGCCGCGCGCGCCTTTTGCACCACGTCGAGAAAATAACTTTCGAGATTTTGCGTTGGATTGTCCACGTGCACTTCGCCGCTTGAAATATCTTTGCGGATGATAGCCAAAACTTTTTCCAACGTCTCGCGCGGCAAAACCGGCGTCGTGATGCGCAACGTGTCCGGCTCGGCGAGCAATTCTTTCAGCGTGCCGGCGGCCTGGATTTTTCCGCCGTAATAAATCACCACGCGGTCGCAAACATCCTCGACATCGGAAAGCAAATGGCTGCTCAAGACCACCGTCTTGCCGCGCCGCGCGAGTGCGATGATCAAATCTTTCACTTCACGGCAGCCGATTGGATCGAGGCCGGCGGTCGGTTCGTCGAGAATCACGAGGTCAGGATCGTTGATAAGCGCCTGCGCGAGGCCGATGCGGCGTTGCATTCCTTTGGAAAATTCGCCGACGGCGCGCGTCTGCGTTTTGCCGAGGCCGACCATTTCCAGCAATTGCTCCGCGCGATTGTCG
This sequence comes from uncultured Verrucomicrobiota bacterium, assembly GCA_964249225.1. Lineage (GTDB taxonomy): Bacteria > Verrucomicrobiota > Verrucomicrobiia > Limisphaerales > UBA11358 > UBA11358. The sequence continues at coordinate 5,182 of CAXUBD010000035.1, forward strand.
CGTTCGCCTTTCGAGAGATGAAAAAGATTCCCGAAAAAATCCAGCGTCTCGCGCGAGTTGAGGTAGCGATACAGATACGATTCCTCCGGCAGATAACCGATGCGCGATTTCGTCTGCACATGGCGCGGCGAATGGCCGAAGACCTCGATGTGCCCCTTCGTGGGGTTCAGCAGACCGAGCAGCAGCTTGACCGTCGTGGATTTGCCGGAGCCGTTCGGGCCGAGCAATCCGAAAACCTCGCCGCGCCGGACTTCAAAATCCACGTTGTCCACCGCGCGCGCCTTGGGGCGGTTCCAGAAATCCTTGAACACTTTTGTCAGCCCGCGCACGGACACGACGACTTCTTCGGATTTATGATTTACGATTTCCGATTTACGATTTGGTTCAACGGCTGTCATTGTGCGGCTGCGTTTAATTTCCAGTCAGGAATCATCTTGAAAGTTTAGTCGAACTCGCGATTGCCAGCAAGCCGTGAAGATTCATTCTATCACCGCAAGGCTGGTGTCAGAGTGGAATTGACAATCCGTCGGCCTGAAGGAAACTGTTGGCATGAAAACAATGGCGATTGAACTTCACCGCTGGCCTTACGGATTGGAATTGCAGCCGTCGGCCAACGGCCTGCTGCTGCGTCCGCGCCAGAAAGCCCGCGTGGCTTGGGCAAAATCCTTCCGCCGTCCGCGACCCGTTGCGGATGATCTGGCCGCCACGCGCCAAATGTCCAACGATTTTGACGCGAAGGAATGGCAATGGTGATCGAGCGGTTCAACATTTTTCTCGTCCGGCTTGACCCAACCACCGGCGCAGAAACCGCCAAGACCCGTCCATGCGTGGTGGTTTCGCCTGATGAATTAAACCGCGCGGTGTCCACGGTCATCATCGCTCCGATGACGACAACCCGGCGCGGCTGGCCGACGCGCGTGGAAATTTCTTTTCAAAACAAGACCGGCGAAATCGCCTTGGATCAGATTCGCGCGGTGGACAAATCGCGCCTCGTCAAACGGCTGGGCAAATTGGATTCCGAAACTGCCGATGCCGTTCTCGACACGCTGGGCGAATTGTTTGCGCCGTGATTAAAGACTGACCCCTTTATGGCCGGTCAGCAATCCCGCCAACGCCGGAATCCGTGACCAATTCCGTTTGAACACCTTTCCGCCCGCCAGCACCACCGCTCCGGCGACTCCGCCAACACCGCCCGCGACATCGCATCCGTAAAAAATTTAATCGTTTTGCGAGTCTATGGAGATTCAGTTTGAATTTCTGTTAAATAATGATGCGCCCCATCCTTCTTCTTACGATAAATGCCGTAATTTGGAACTGCTTCAAAGTCATATCGGACTTTCTTCAAAGTATAAACAAATCGGTGAATCAGATTAGCAACCTGAACATTGAACAGAACGACATTTGTTCCTCGTTCCAAACCACTCCGGTATGCAAGGCCATCAAAACCTTCCGCCTTGAAAGCTTCTGCAAGAATTTGTGTTGGCAGATATGCGCTCTCTTGGTCTTCTCTGTTCACTGGTCGAGAAAATGATTTGCTGATGTCGTTCCAAACATATTTATCAAGTTTTTCTGCCGAGGGCTTTTCATCGAAAAGACGTTCACCCCAATTTTCGGCTCCAGCCTGACAATCAACGATCTTGATTTTTTTCTTAATCCTGAAGATTGCGAGGGTCAACGATTCTCCAACCCAAGGGCGCATTTCAGCCAATGCTGTATTTTCGTTGGTAGCAAGATAGAGATATGCGAAACCAGATGGATTAGCCCGACCGCTGCGAGCTTTTTTTGGATCTGGAATCATTCGCTCTGGGGGATGAGGATGTTCTTCTTCAATACCCATGTCATTTTCTGGCGCAAAGGCGGAACCAACTTGAGCACGGTATAGACAGCTTCCAGATTTTAGAGAGCGCACGCGGGATTTGCTCGCAGCACGAACTGCGGCGAGAAATTTTCCTGCTTTACCATCAAATATAAAGCGCCGGTCAGTTCGGACTATCTTGGCAAAGTCCCAATACGCATTTTTTGATTGGAAACTTTTCATTGGGGTGAACCTAATTATTGAAATTTGGCTTTTGCCGCTTCGATTGCAGCCAAGCCTCGCTTTTGAAAGCCATCCACTTCCGCACTCGCATCTTGCACTTGTTTAGCTAGTTCGTCGTATTTCTGCCTATTGGCTTCTGTTGCAAACAAAATAGTTCCGTCCTTAAATTCATAATCTCCAAAACTGTCATGCAAAAATTGGAGAAGTTCTTGATCTGTTTTTTGAGATTTGATGCTGGCATCAAACATTGCCCCGAATTGCGGTGACATCTTATCCAAACTTTTAAGAATGCCTTGCTTGTATTCTTCCGTGACGTTTAGTGCCGCACATTTTTGTTTGTAATTCTCAATCATCGAGAGAGCGTTTGTCTTAAATCCCTCAATAACTTGTTGGCCAGCTATTCGGTCTTGAATTTGTGGTTCGAGGTAAAATTTATTGGTAAACAGAAGGCAATCAGAAATACTCACTTCTTGTAGGGCTTCAATGTCTGCACCCTCTTTTCTCCAACCTTGAAAATATTCTGTGTAAAAATCTCTTGTGGTTTGAAAAAAAGTATCACTATCTGTATCACCTGTTGGTTTGAATTCTGGAATGTCTCCGGTGGCTCCGCCCTGGATAAACTTCTCAAGGCTGTTGATATTGTCAACTTCCAGCCTGTTTGTCTCCGCTGCTTTCTCCTGCGCTTTATGTCGTGCGTCGAAGAAGTAATATGCGGCAATCGCTGTCATTACCCAAACGCCACCGAAAAAGTTAAAAGTTTTTCAGATTTGCCCTTTGTGAACCAAGTAATAACACCCAAAAAGAGAAAAAACTTTAGGAGGTTAACAATTTCGTCCGCTTGCTCCTGCACATTCATCCGCCCCCAATGAACCATGCTCAACCCGATAATCCAAACGAGGCCAGTAATTGATAAAAGTGCTATGCTTAACCAAAAAAGAAATTTCGATGGCTTTTCTTTTTTACCATCGTGAACACTTTGTTTTTGGCTTTCGCTTGGGACAATCTTTAGCGGCTCAAGACCGCGTCGTTGTAATTCCAATCTTGCGAGATTAAGAGTTTCGGGGAGCCAATCGTCTGGTTGTCTAAACATCTCCAGCAACTGGTGGTCTGTCTTTCCGGCCGTTTGAGCTACGAGGTCTTCGGATGCTTTCTGGCTTGATTCAATATTGTGTGTTGGTGGCGGGATTTCATTTTGCGTAAGTGACTCGGATTTGGGATGAGAAGTTTCCTCCAACCATTCCCCACAAAAGCGACATTTGACCGCTTCTATGCGAATTTTTTCTTTGCAGAATGGGCATTGTTTTAACCCGGCATCTTGCATACGCGAAGTTTGCGCGGAAATTTTATCAGCGTCAATCAGTGGTAAAAACTTTTACGCCAGCTTCGGCGTTGCAGGTTCAAGGTTCTGCAATGCCCAAATCCCGGCAGATTTTTCGGGCGAGGAAGCGGTTGACTTCCGTGTGGCGCGGGACGGCGGAGCGGCGGTTCAGCACGGGATTTTCCCACCAAGAATGGTTCGCGCCTTCGCGGACAAGCCGGCAACCGTGCGCGGCCAGATGGCGGATGAGTTCGCGCCGCTTCACACCAGAATCGCGGCCTCCTCGTAATCGTTTTGCGCGGCGTTGCGCGCGTCCTCGCGGTTGAACTCCAGCGCCTCGCCCAAGGCAGAGCGGAGGTTTTTCAACAGCTCAACTTTCGTTTTGCCCTGGCTGTTCACACCGGGGATTTCCTCGACCCAGCCAATCCACCAGTCGGAGTCTTTTTTGATCACGGCGGTAAATTTATTTTTCATGGTTTCAATGTAACGATTTTTACGGCACTGGCAACCCATCAAAGATTTTCTGGATGACCAGCATGGAAAACTTTCACGCCAGCTTCGGTGTCAGTTCACCGGTCGGTTTCTGATGCGAGCCGTGGTCGTGTTTGTCGGCGATGGGTTCGGGATTAAAATGTTCCAGTTCCTCGCCTTTGCGCACGAGGCGCGCGCTGTTGAAAATCACGATGAGCGTGCCGATGACGTGCAGGATCGCGGCGGTGATCGGCCCGATGTAGCCGAACGCCGACGCCGACAGCCCGACGATGATGAAGCAGACGCCGAACGCAAAATTCTGGTTGATGACGGCGCGCGTGCTGCGCGAAAGTTTCACGAGGAACGGCAGACGGCGCAGGTCGTTGTTCATGAGCGCGATCGTCGCGCTGTGGATTGCGACTTCGCTGCCCGCCGCGCCCATCGCGATGCCGATGTCGCCCGCCGCGAGCGCGGGCGCGTCGTTCACGCCGTCGCCGATGACCGCGACTTTGTAGCCTTTCAATTTCATCGCGCGGACAAATTCAACCTTGTTCTGCGGCAGGCAATCGCCCTTCGCCTCTTCGCAACCGATTTCATTCGCGACGCGCGTGGCGACGACCTGGCGGTCGCCGGAAATCATCGCGATGCGGCGGACGCCGGCTTCTTTCAATTCGGCCAAAGCTTCCTTCGCCTCGGCGCGCGTCTGGTCCTGCATGCCGACCCAGCCGACGCACTTGCCGTTTTGCGCGACGAAAATCAAACTCCAGCCTTCGGTCTCGTTCAAGTCCACGGATTTTTCGAAGCTCGCGTCAATGCCGTTGTCCTTGAGCCATTGCGCGCGGCCAACGAGAATTTTTGCGCCATTGATTTCCGCCTTCACGCCGCGCCCGGCGGTTTCGGCAAAATCTTTCGGCTCGGCCAGCGGAACTCCGGCCTCGCCTGCGAGCGTGGCAAGCGCTTTTGCCGTCGGATGGTTGCTGTATTTTTCGGCGGACGCGGCGAGCAACAGAAGTTCGGCGGGTTTTGTGTCGCCAATCGGCGCGAGACGACTGACGGCGAGCTGGCCGGTCGTGAGCGTGCCGGTTTTGTCGAAGACGAAGGCATTTATTTTTGCAGCGAGTTCGATGTCGGCGACGTTCTTGATCAAAATTCCCAGACGCGCGGCGGCGGAAAGTGCGGCGACCATCGCGGTCGGTGTCGCCAAAATAAATGCACACGGACAGGAAACGACGAACACGGCGATGACGCGCGTCAAATCGTGCGTGAACGCCCAGACGAGCGCGCCGATGACCAGCACGAGCGGCGTGTAAAAGCCCATATATTGATCCACGATTTTTTGGATCGGCAATTTGGTTTTTTCCGCCGCGATGATGAGTTCGCGCACGCGACCGAGCGTGGTGTCGGTGCCGGCGCGGCTGACTTTGATTTCCAAAACACCGGTGAGATTTTGCGTGCCGGCGAAAACTTCGTCGCCGGATTTTTTGTCGGCGGGCAAAGATTCGCCGGTGATCGTGGCTTGGTTGAACGAGCCTTGGCCGTTCACAATCAAACCGTCTGCCGCCACGTTATCGCCCGGACGAATTCTTATTACGTCACCGACGGAAAGCTGGCTCGCCGCGACTTCTTCTTCATTTCCATCTTTCAAAATTCTCCGCGCTTTGGTCGGCGTTAATTTAATCAAAGATTCGATGGAATCGCGCGCGCCTTCCGCCGTGCGCGATTCGATGATTTCGCCGGTGAGCATGAAGAACGCAACGACGCCGGCGGTCTTGTAATCGCCCGACGCGAACGCGGCGAGCACGGCGATGGCGACGAGTTCGTTGATGCTCAAACGACCGACACGCAAATCTTTGACGGCGGTGACGATGATGGGATAGCCGAGGATGATCGCGCCGATCATCGCGCTGGCGCTGGCGAGCGTGCTGCCGGCGTCAAAAACCCAGTCCACGATGAAGGCGTTGAGGACGAAGACGACGCCGAGGACGGCCTGCCAGAGATGCACGACAGAATGTTCGTGGTCGTGGCCGCAGCCGCAATTGTCATCGTGTTCGTGCTGGCTTAAAAGGGACGTGACTTGCATAAAAATTTACGATTGATGATTTACGATTTTAAAAAACTTTTTGGCCGAGAGCTGGAAAATGGTTCAGCCAATCAACCAATTTTGCATAAGCACAACAACCACTTTCTTTTTTTGCAAAACCTTCGTCCATTTTCATTTTACGGATTCGCCGTCGGTCTCGGCTGCGGCGGTTCGTCGTTTAACATTAACCTAAGTTCGCGCGGTTTGCCATCGGCGCGCTGCGGCAAAAATTCTTTTCGCTGCACGTTCGTCAGCACCTGGCCCATGGTCTGCACAAAAGTTTGCTGCACGAACAGGCTCGGATTGCCCTGATAATACGGCAGCAGATCGCCGAACCGTTTGGCCTCGGCATTGATGGACTTGACGTAGTTCGCGCTGGCGGTGGCGGCGGTGTTGGTCAGCGACACGGCCTGCGCGCTGGCCTGGCTCAAGATCCGATTCGTGTAACCCTGCGCCTCGATGAGCAGTTTGTTGCGGTTTTCGCGCGCGGTCGTGACCTGCGAAAAAATATTTTGCAACTGGCGCGGCGCGATGCTCTGGATTTCGCACTGTTCGATGACGATGCCGAGCTGCTCGGCCTCGGTCAGATCCGTCACGCGTGATTGCACGGCTTCGCGGAATTCGTTCACGTGGTTCAGCAGGATGTCGTCCACGTTGAATTTCGCGGCGGTGGACAGCAGCGCGTTGTTCAGCGCGTTCTGAACCGTGTTCGACGCGGCAGCGTAGCTGAACACGTAGCGGATCGGATCGTCAATGTGATAGCGCAGCGTCGCGCGCGTGTGAATGATGTTGCGGTCGGCGGTGATGACATAGCCGTCAATCGCGGGGTTCAGCGACGCGCCGGCGGGCAGTTCCTCGCCGCTTAATTCCTGTTCCGGCGTCGTGAAATACCAGCCGACCGTGGACAAAACAATCTGCTGCTCCGTGATGGGGATTTTCACCACCTCATCAATCGGATAAGGAAACGACCAGTGCAATCCCGCGCTCAACAAAGCTTTTTGCCCCTCGCCAACCGGTTTGCCGAAACGCAAGACCACCGCTTTTTCCTGCGGGCCGACCTGGAAAAATCCCGAGGCGAAAAACGTGATGACCATCAGCAGCATGGCGATCTTGACGATGGCGAAGCTGCTGCGCAACGCCTCGGCCAGCGCCTGCGAACCGGCGTCGTCGGGCATCGGCGCCTCGTGATCGTGATGATCGTGCTCGTCGCTCATGTCAATGGCTCGGTGAATTGGTGGGCAGGCTCGTAAACAAATCAAACGGCGGCGTCCGCTCATCGAAGATCAACGTGGATTTCTGGTTGAGCGATTGCTGGAGTGCGCTGATGCGCAAAAGAAAAACCGCGAGTTCGGGATTTTTTTGAAAGACCGGCAAGACTTTCGCGGCCTCGGCCTCGCCCGCGCCCTGGATGCGGATGGCGGCGGCGATGGCGTTATTGATCGTGTCGGCCGCCTGGCGGTCGGCGGCGGACTGGATGATCTGCGCCTGCGCCCTGCCATCATTTTCCGCGCGGCTGATGAGCACCTGCCGCTCGGATTTCATGCGGTCGAAAACCGTTTGCGTGACGCTCTCCGGCAGGCCGAGTTTTTTGATGCCGAGAAATTCGATGGTGATGCCGCAATCGTTCGTGCTCAATCCCGTTTGCACGGCCTGCTCGATCTCATTTTCAATCGCGTCGAACTTCAATTCCTGCGGATTCGCGTTCACAAATTCCGACAGCGCGTGCTTGCCGATGACCGCGCTTTTGGCGCTGCGCAACATGCTTTCGAGCATCCGTTGCGCGGCGGGCACGCTGCCGCCCGCGAACTTGGGAAAAAACGCCTTCGCATCGGAAATTTTCCAGCCGACGTAAACGCTCGTCAGCAGGTTGTTATTATCCGCCGTCAGATTTTCGCTGAACTTGTCCTCGAAATTCTGGATGCGCTGGTCGAAGCGATAGACTTTATGGACAGGCCAGGGCCATTTGAAATACGCGCCCGGCTCGGTGAGGTTGCTCACCGGCCGGCCGAACGTGGTGACGACGACGACTTCCGACTGGCGCACTTGGAACGTGAAGAGCAGCAGCACAAAAATCAAAACCAGCACGGCGGCGATGACGATGGTCAAAAGGTTTTTTTTCATGGCGATTATTCGTTGGGCACATTCAGATTCAAAAGGTCTTCCCGGATTTTGTCTTCCAGGTTGAAAATCACGACGTCCTGCGTGTTCGTGACGAGCAGAATGTATTTGCGCGCGTTCTTGGTTGCGTCGGCGAACGCCGAGAAATACGCGCGCTCCCGATAAACGGAAGGCGCGGCGGCGAACGCCGGAATCTGGTTCGTGAACAGCGCCGCGCGCGCGAACTCCGAAACCTCGCGCCGCTGCCGCGCGGCGTCGGCCACGTTCGTGGTCGTGAACGCCTGCGCACTCGCCAGCGCGATGTTGCTGATGGCGTAGGCCTGCGCGCCGAGGATCATCGCGAGCCGGGTTTGCTCCGCGCCGACGACTTTTTCGTAATCGGCCGCGACGGTCGTCGGCGGATGGATGTCCTGCAAACCGACAAAAATGATCTTCACGCCGAGCTGGCGTTCGCTGGCGGCGGCTTGAATCTGGTGGTGCAACGTCTCCGCCGCTTCCTGACGGTTGCTCGACATCACGTCGTTCAAATCCACGCCTGCCAGGAAATGCACTACTTCGCGCGTGGCGAGCGATTGCAGCAGGTTCGTTGGATCGGAATTTTTATAGGCCCAGTCGAACACGTTGGTGATCTGGAATTCCACCGGAATGCTGACGGTGATGAGGCTGACCGGCGGCGCCTTGAGCAAGTCGTTCGTGTCGGCGTTCTGATTTTGAAGTGTGACCGGTTCCAGACTGCCGACGAGAAAATTTTCTTCTCGCGAATGCGGCACCGACCACAGCACCGTGCCGGCATTTTCGCTTTGCGCGTCCGGCGTGTAGCCGACGGCGAACGACTGGATCTGCTCCGTGCGATAGCGGTAAATTTTGTCCACCGGCCACGGCCATTTGAAATACGCGCCCGCCGTCAGACTGGCGCGCGGCTTGCCGAAATGCTCCAGCACGGCCTGTTCGCCCGCGTCCACGAACACGACGCACGTGGACAAGAGCAGCACCGCCAGTTGCGCAATCAGCAGCACGGGCAGGTTTTTTTGCAACAACTGAAAAAACCAAGTTTCGGAAACCTTGAAGCCGAATTGATAATCCAGCGCCTGCGCCGCCGTCGTGAACAATCCTTCCGGCTGCGCGAGCAAGCCGACAAGACGGCTGTCATAAACCGGGCGCGTGATGCGGCCTTTCAATCGCGGACGGTAAATTTCCAGCAGCAGCGTCACCAACATTTCCGCCGCCATCAAGCCGAGCAGCACGCAAAAGCCGCGCGCGATCCAGAAATCGGCGCGGGGAAATTCCGCTTTCGCGCCCGCGATGGCCAGCGCGGTGAAGAAGCAGACATACGCGCCCGCCAGCAAAAAGCTCGCGCCGGGCCGCAGCAGCCGGTGATTTTCCAATCGCGCGATCGTCACGGAAAAACGTCCGAGCAAAAACAGCAGCAGCGCAAAAATCGCGAAGAGCGCAAGCGCCGGCATCGTGCGCAGGTCCACGATGCCCGTGTTGGTTTTGGCAAACCAGCGCCACAGCAGACACGCGCCGCCGGCTTCGAGCAGGAACAGCAGCACGCCAAATCCCGGCACAAAAAATTTCTCGAACTGTTCGCGCGCGCGGCGCGACGCGAAGACTTCTGATTCCTTCGCGTCAAAAAGAGAGGATTCGCCTTTGGCGCGGGCGAGTTCGTCCACCTCCAGTTTTTCCAGCCGTTCGTTTTCTTCCAGCCGCATCTGGAACCAGCTCGCGAACGCCACGAGCGCGCCCAAGCCCAGGAAAATGGCGGCCGCCAGTCC